>CBDCJV010000001.1:0-86927 GCA_965217895.1 Waterburya sp. | reverse complement strand
ATCGGATTACCTGACAGCAGTTTTTTGAGCTTTAGCGATCGCCCTAGTTTAATTACTAAAAAAGAAATTCGTTTGTCTATTTTGGGGGAATTATCACTACAGCCAAGCCAAACGGTATGGGATATTGGCGCAGGAACAGGTTCAGTCTCCATTGAAATTGCTAGATTATCTCCTACTTCTAAGGTATTTGCGATCGAAAAGACTAGCATGGGTTCAAATTTAATTACCAAAAATAGTCAAAGATTTAAAGTCGATAACATAAGCAGTATCAACGGCAAAGCACCAAAAGCTCTATTAAATTTACCTAATCCCGATCGCATTTTTATTGGTGGCAGTGGCGGAAACTTAATTGATATTCTAAATTATTGCAGTCAAAAGCTAACAGAAAATGGAATTATAGTTATGGCATTTGCTACTATTGAGCATCACTTTCAAGCAATTAATTGGTTCAGCAATAATTCCTGGCAATATCGCCTATTACAACTACAGATATCTCGTTCACTGCCAGTACATCACCTAACCCGCTTTACTCCTCTTAATCCCGTTACTTTAATCACGGCTTACCGCTTATGATAATTCTTTTGAGATAGCGTCAAAAAATTGCGATCGCAGTTGAGAAGCAACAGTTTTCAACTGTAGTCATTTAAGTTAGAAATGCCTAGGTTAATACCATTATTTGATTCATCTTTGTTTCGCTTGTCGGAACTGGTTTCAAGAGTGTTTTGTTTACAAATAAAACCATCAGTAGGAAAATTAAGCCATAATTTGTCAGTATAAATAGTCATTTAAAATATGGAATCTACCAATCAATCTCTTAATACTGGACAATGGTGTTTAGTTACAGTGCGTCAATGGAAACGTGGCTCTTTTTTAAAATACTTGAATAATGATATTGACAGAAAACATTTACAAGAATTAATTTTAGAGATTGTCGAGTTAGAAGAGTCTGTTTATGAAGATATGGTATTATTGCGTATTAGTAATTATACAGAAGCGAGAAGCCAATTACAGCAAATAGAGCATTTTCAAAATATTCAAAGATTAAAACCCGACGAAGTTAATCGAATGCTTAATAAATAAAAAATTTGGCTTAACTACCAAATTTTACCAGCCAATAAGATAACGGCTATTCTTTTTCAGGATAGCTTTGATACCGTAAGCGATCGCCATGGAAATAATAACTATTAAAAAAGTTGCCAATACCAAAGTAAAAAAGTTTCCTTGATAACTTAAATTTAAATTTAATTTCTTAGCAATGCTATAAATAGCGTTAATTAAAAATGGATGAATAAAGTAAATAGCAAAGCTGGTTTCTGCCGTCTTTTTCATGCTGCTAATATCAGCATTTTCATAATAATCGAGAATAGACATAAACAGAAAGCAGAGCAAAATTTTCTAAAGTAAATTAACATCAAAAACCGTAATCGACCAAAATTCTTTGGTAAAATTACCTGATTCTTGAAATATAAAAACTTGAATTAAACCTAGCGCGATCGCCATTAAGACCATAGCCGCCTTTTTCTTATTATCTTTTAGATAAGCATAAATCTTTTCATTATTGATTGAACTCCAGATTCCAATTAAATATACAGGCAAAAAATAAATTAAAGAATGAATGGAATTAATATCATTTATTGGTCGATGAACAATTAATTAAATAGGCAACAAAAACAAAATTGCTAGTAATACTTTGTTCGATCTGATAATCCAGTTAATTAGAGGCGAAATAGCGAATAAAATCATTACCATGGGAATATACCAATAGGCAAAATTAATTCTACCTGTAACTAAAAACCAAATAATTGCTAAAAATGGTCGTCCTCTCAAGCTATCGGGGAAAAATTTTCCACCGTCACCTACAAACACAGTAAGTAATATAGGAACTAACGAACAAAGCAAATAAGGTAAAAGCACAAACTGTGCCTTTTTCTTCATAAACTTTTTGTATTCAAATTTATGGTAAAAAATATGATTGTACAAAAACCCCGAAATAAATACAAAATAAACGCTTCCATTTGAAATCAGAGAATAAAGCAGCTTTTCGGCATTAGTTGATATGTCATCCCAACCACCTAACCCTTTACAATGACCTGACACAATTAGAATAATTGCTATTCCTCTAAAATAGTTAATTGAATTGAGAAATTTTTTCTTTGTAGGCTGAGGCTTTTCCACCATTTTCTGTCTTTAAAACTGATTTTTTTATTTGATTGAATTTAAAATAACCTGAGCTAGAAGTTCAGCCAAAAAAATAATTAATTGAGTCCTATTTTTTATCATGAACAATCATGAGCTTTCTGGTCTGATTACCAGCATTTTGTTGCCACCTGGTTGAAGCTCATAAGGTACAGTTTTAATTGCTACAGAATATCCCCAGTTGCTAAATTCAGTCATAACAAAATCTAAATAGGGAGAGGTTTCCTGCGTTAATGTCAATAGCGGAAATATTCTTACCTCTTGGCTAACTCTAAGCATTTCTTTGATTGAAGCGATATGAAAGTCGCGATCGCAATGTTCAGAATATAAAAACAAAAAATGAGAACATAATGCTAAGTCGAAGCTGCGATCGGCAAAATCTAAATGGGGTAACTCTTGATTGAGATATCTTTTGTCTTGTTTTCCCTGGCTATAATCCTCTAAAAAAAGCTCAAGGCTTTCGATGCGACTGTTTTTCAAGGCTTGGGGTGATGAATGATATTGCCACACCCAATTATTAGGAGTAGCAATTACCTGATCGATAATATTATCCACCACCTCATCGAATCGCTGCCTAATTTCTGCACCGTCAAACTGATAAATAGGATCTACAGAAGTAATCTTTACCTCTGCTTTTGTCCCTTCGGCATTAAAGCTGGCTGGACCATCTCCTACCCCCAGAATCCTTTGCTGTAGATCCTTGAAGGAGAGGTCAAACATTTTAGTATATTCATCGAGCGATCGCCCAAAAGGAGCGACTTTTGCTAATTTCATTACCATAGAGCAAAATGATTAAAAGCTAAAAGCTAATAGCTACGAACAGTATTATTTTCGGTTTGATACTTTAAATCACTAATGCCCAATTTGATATTTCTAAGCAACGCACTTTGATGATTTATTAACTTTATCAAGTTGTCTACTGCCTTTTGGTGGCATTGAAAGATTATGACTATTATGAAAATCTTGCTGTACCTTATAGGTCAAACGAGGGGAAACTTGACGAACAATTTGTCCTAAAAGGCGATCGCCTGTAGATTGAATTAAAGACAAGGAAATTTTAGCCATAAATTGAGGAAATTCTACCTCAACGCCTAAATCTAAACTCCACTTAACTTCAGTAATACGGCTTGGTAGTGTAATCTTCTTAGAAAACAAGCCACTTTTCAAAGTATCATCCCGATCTACAGTCACCTCAGTTAATTCCATCGATGCCTGATAATTAACATTATATCCAGGCGGATAATACTCAGGAATAGGAATGGTGTGCATCTGATAAATATTGCCTGTAGGCGGATTTAAAACCACGCCAATTTTTGGCTCTACTTCGTAACCAAACGCGCCATACTGTCCTACAGTCAAAATGTAACCATCGTCTTCTAAAGGTTCAACCTTCATTGGTTGAGCGCAGCGACAAAACCAACCTTCATGAGCATTAAGGTATTTAGCCACCGTATCTACATCGCTATACATATCCATTCGCCCAATAAAGCTGACGTTAAAGACATAAGTTCTTGGCTGTTCAAGAGAATTAGTATAAGTAAGCTGCATAGAATCAGATGAAGATCCTGGTGAAAATGAATTTTGCGGGTGATTAATAAATTTGGACTGCATACTATTTATTTAAATTACCGTTTTAGAACATTCCCTTACTGTTAAGATGATTACAATAATGGTGTTAATTATCAGCAAAACACTTTTTTTTTGAGACAGGTGTGATTTAGATTTCTATGGACATATTTGTTGCAGGAGCTACTGGGCAAACTGGTAAACTCATTGTTAGACAGCTATTAGCAAAAAACGTCTCTGTAAAAGCACTAGTTCGCGACCTCGAACAAGCTCAGACCGTGATTCCTGAGGCAGCAGAATTAATACAAGGAGATGTCTTAAACCCAGCAACTTTTGAGTCGGCTCTTTCTGATTGTAACGTTTTAATTTGCGCTACTGGGGCTAGTCCTAGTTTAGATCCTACTGGACCTTATCAGGTTGATTATCAAGGCACGAAGAATTTAGTTGATGCAGCCAAGGCTCAAGGTGTTGAGCATCTAATTTTAGTTTCTTCTTTGTGTGTGTCTAAATTTTTTCACCCTTTAAATCTGTTTTGGCTAGTTCTGTACTGGAAAAAGCAGGCTGAATCCTATATTCAAGCTAGCGGTATCCCCTACACAATTGTTAGACCAGGAGGATTAAAAACTGAAAATAATTCTGAACCAGTTCTTATGTCCGCTGCTGATACTTTATTTGAAGGTAGCATTCCTCGTGAAAAAGTTGCCCAGGTTTGCGTAGAAGCTGCATTTCAGCCTGCTGCAAAATCAAAAATTGTCGAAATTATTACTTGTCCCACAGCCGAAGAAAAAACCTGGTCACAGTTATTTAGCGATGTTTCTTAAAGTTTGGCAGCAAGATCTATAATTTTTCATTGTTTTATTGTCAAACTGTTTAATCAAGCTGCCTAAAATGCAACTAAGTAACAAAGCGAGCAAGTTTCTCTATCTTGGATGTCTAATCTTAATTTTATTTAAGTTAAGAGGACAGATTAGCAAGTCTCAAACTGATGCTCATTGGCAAGCTTCTAGACAGTTATTTTCCCAGCTTTTTCCAGATTGGCGTGGTAGAAACTCGTCTGAAGCACCCCACGCATATAATACAAGTTTATATAGTACGCAGCCTTTAATGATGGCAGGAGGCGATCCTTATATACGAGCCTTAATGCGAACTATCACAGCTAGCGAAGCTAACGTCAAACGACCTTACAACGTAGTTTATGGTGGTCAGTACGTTGACGATCTTAGCCACCACCCTGAAGTCTGTGTGCCAATTGTTGCTGGACCAAATGTAGGGCAATGTAGCACCGCGGCTGGACGTTATCAAATGCTTGATTTTACCTGGAATAAGCAGGCTCAACTATATCATCCTCGCCCATTGGGTATTTGGCGTTGGAAAACCTATAGCTTTGAAGCAAAATATCAAGATGCAGTAGTTTACGAGTGGTTAAGTGATTCTAACGCTTGGGGAACAGATATTCGGCAGCTTTTGCGACAGGGCAAAATTACTGAAGTATTAAAGCTGCTTTCAGGTACTTGGACTAGCCTTGGTTATGGCATAGAAACTAACTCTATGAGTGATTATTTGCCAAAAATATATCAAAATATGTTGCAGGAAGAACTCAGCTAGTACCGCTGCGTGGAAGTAAGCTGATTGAAGCGATTGAGTCTGTAAGATATTTGGTCAGATTACACCGATCGAGGTAGAATTTTCTCTGCAACAAATTAAATTTTCTTTAACTCTAAACAAGAAAAAACGAACTATGCTTGCTAAAAGAATATTGCCATGTCTTGATGTCAATGCAGGAAGAGTAGTTAAAGGCGTTAATTTTGTCGATCTCAAAGACGCAGGAGATCCGATAGAACTAGCTAAAGTTTATAATGATGCTGGAGCAGATGAGCTTGTGTTTCTTGATATTACTGCTACCCATGAAGATCGAGGCACAATTGTAGATGTCGTTTATCGCACGGCAGAACAAGTTTTTATTCCTCTGACGGTTGGGGGGGGTATTCAATCCTTAGAAAATATTAAAATTTTGTTAAGAGCGGGAGCGGATAAAGTTAGCATCAATTCCGCAGCAGTTCGTAACCCTGACTTAATTAATCGTGCTAGCGATCGCTTTGGCAAACAATGTATTGTCGTGGCGATCGATGCCCGTCAACGTGTCGATCTTAATAATCCTGGCTGGGACGTATATGTACGTGGGGGCAGGAAGAATACGGGTATTGATGCGATCGTCTGGGCGAAAGAAATGGCAAAAAGAGGTGCTGGAGAATTATTAGTCACTAGTATGGATGCTGATGGAACACAGGCAGGATACGATCTCAATCTAACTCGTTCAATTGCTGAGCAAGTAGAGATTCCTGTGATTGCCTCTGGCGGGGCAGGAAACTGTCAGCATATTTATGAAGCTTTAGATCAGGGTCGAGCAGAAGCTGCTCTTTTAGCTTCCTTACTACATTTTGGACAACTAAGTGTCTCAGAGATTAAAGCCTATTTGCAAGAGCGTCAAGTTCCTGTACGGATAGGTTAATTTAGACATCTTCTAAGTAAAGCTTAAAAAAAGAAGTTTTACTGACAAAACTTAAAAATTGTGTATTAGAATAATAATTAGTTTACATTTCGTAAAAGATGCTGATTCCAATTCTCATATTTGATGTTGCTTTAGTAGCATGGTCGCTGCATCTAATGCAATCGGCTTTGGAACAGCAAGAGTTCTCTTTAATGCTTGCTGGTACACTTGTTGCTGCATCCGCTGCTGCTATGTTGGTAGTTTATTTTATTGCTGGCAATTGTATAAGTAGTTTTAGTTAATCTTCATTTTGGTTAACTCCACGATCTAGTTGTGATAATATTGTTCAAGTATTGGGGCATTAGCTCAGTTGGTAGAGTGCTTGCATGGCATGCAAGATGTCAGCGGTTCAAATCCGCTATGCTCCATTAGGCGTAAAGCCTAATCTGACATTTTTGTACATTAGGAAGGAAATAAGATGATTGTCTATGTTAATTATTTGTAAGAAAATACCGTCCAAACAAACGCAATCCATAACTGACAAATAATCAACTAAATTACTCTCAGAGGACTTATTCGCCTTAGCAGGAACGTTAACACCAGTTCGGGCTTGGTACGAAGAAAATGCAGGCGAACCTTACTTCATCAAGTCAACGCAAAGGGATTCTGCTGGCGGTAGATTTACACGAATTACCTGTTATGTCATCCTAAAATATGCGCCTCATTCAGAAAAAGCAGCGATCTAACAGGTTATACCATTTCTCCTTGAAGTTGCACTTAATTATTTGAGCTTAAAACTCTCGCAAAGACGCAAAGCGGTGCGACCCCGCGTCGACGTAAGGCGCAAGGGAACGCGCACCAAGACAGACGCTAAGGGGTTAGATTTTATTTAGTGCATTGTCATAGAGAGTTGGTATTACTTCACGTTTGGAATTGGATTTGCGATCGCCATCGCGCTGGCATTTATCGTTAATTTGTTCGTTGGAGACGTGCATCAGCCACAAAAAGCTTTGCCTAAAGTAATACTTCTGGGTCTGCTCGTTATCGTTATCTTAATCACTTCGTTAGTGATGGGGTTTGGGATTACAGGTACTCAATCTCTGACTATTTGGCAAACATTTGTATTTTCTATGATATTAATAGCTACAAGTAAAACTTGATTTCATCTTTTCATGCCATCGTTCATTCTCTCATCAATGAGGTAGAAGAATTTGAAGATGAAAACACATCTTATGGGATCGAAGCATTTTATCGTTACCAATTTAACGACAATATTAATATTACTCCTGGTTTACTAGTCATAACTAACCCAGAACATAATGAAGACAATAACGCTGATTATATTGGCACAATCCGTACGATTTTTGCATTTTAAATAGGACGAATAGCCAAGCATTTGGTTGATTTGCTAAATAATTAGCTACAAAAACTTTAAGTAGTTATGCAAGGAGAAAAATGACAAATACAGAACTTAACCATTCAACTGAAACTACAATTCCAAACCAAAGTAATTTAATTTTGGGATTAGAAGATAATCCACCGTTTCAAACCGCTTTTTTAGTTTCCCTACAGCACGTTTGCGTGGTTTTTGTCCCCAGCGTAACTCCCGCCATTTTGATCGGTTGAGCCTTAAAATTAGATGCTGCCAGTATTAGCTACATCATTGGGATGACCTTATTTGTAGCTGGATTTGCTACATTCGTCCAAGCCAGACGTATTGGTTCAATTGGTTCGGGTTTGCTGAGTATTCAAGGATCAAGCTTTGCTTTTTTACCACCTATTTTTAGCATTATTGCCGCAGGCAACGCTGCCAATAAAACACCAGAAGAAACTCTGGCATTAATTCTGGGCGTAGTGTTTTTTAGTTCGTTTATCCAAATTATTTTGAGTCGCTTTCTGCAATTTGCTAAAACTGTTTTTCCCCCACTTGTGAAGGGAACAGCCGTAACTTTAATCGGTTTAACTTTAATTCGCTGCGCTTTGATCTTAAACCTTGTCTTGCCCAAGTCATCAAAAGATCGGATGCTTGAAGAGCCAGCGTCTTTAGAGCCAGAAACAAATCCCATTACTAAGTAGATAATTAATGATTAGATTTGAGCGATGAAAATCAAAGTTATTAATCCTAATACAACCGTTAGCATGACCGAAAAAATTGGCGCGATCGCCCGTTCGGTTGCCAATCCTGGAACGGAAATTATTGCTTGTAATCCAGATCTGGGTTCAGTTTCCATCGAAGTACACTATGATGAAGCTCTGAGCGTTGTCGGCATTCTTGATGAAATTCGTAAAGGAGAAGCAGAACTAGATGGCTATATTATTGCTTGTTTTGGCGATACTACTATACTCAACATCAAAGCTAGGGAACTTCTCTAGCTATACTTTTTGTTCAATTGCTGCACGGTATAGCTTCTGAATTTTTCGCAGCATTTTATCAAAGATAGAATTACGGCAATCTAGATTGTTATTGCAGTTTTGAATCGCTTCAATTAACTTAGCCTCTCTCACGTCTACATAGCCATCGCTATAGACTAAACCACTAATTTTTTCTAACAATTCCAGATAATCCTCTGGGGAATGATCCTCGCCAAAATAATCATCAAGCCATTGATAACATTCAACAGCTTGAATTGGTCTCAATTCTGATAGTAGAGGCTTGATTTCTGGATCATCAACTAGTTGAAAATCTTTGGCCATGCGACGTAAATAAACTCGCTCTTCTGGTTGAATAACCCCGTCTATCCAAGCAGCCGCAATCATAATTTTCAAAATTTGTTTCATTTTCTTAGTTTTATTGTGACCCATCTCATAAATCTCGTTCTAATCTCACCATAAAAAAGCCATCCATATTATGACGATGGGGATAGACTTTAATCCACCCTTCTGGTGTTGCCCAGCTTTTGGTAATCTCATCAGCAGGAGATTGAATACTCCAGTTTGAGTGTTGTTCTAAAAACGATTGTATTACTTTTTCATTTTCTAAAATATTAAGAGTACAGGTAGCATACACTAAAATACCTTTTGGCTTTACCCAAGTAGCAGCCTGTTCTAATAGTTCCCTTTGTAGCTCAAAAAGTTCCTCAATAGCTTGGGCGGTTTGTCGCCAGCGAATATCAGGGCGTTTGTGCAGCGTGCCTAAACCCGAACAAGGGGCATCTAAAAGTACTCTATCGGCTAGATTCGCAAATTCACTTTTGTCGCAACTATCTCCCACTTCGATTTGAATAGACCGCAACTGTAGGCGTGCAGCGTTTTCTCTAACTTTATTTAAGCGTTTAGCAGCGCGATCGCACGCTATAATTTGACCATTATCTCCTATTAATTCAGCTATATGGGTAGTTTTCCCCCCAGGTGCAGCACAAGCGTCAATTATTGTTTCTCCAGGCTGAGGATCGAGTAAATGCGTCACTAACTGCGCGCTACTGTCTTGAATTACCCACCATCCTTGTTTGTAGCCTGGCAAATCTGTAACTGCACCCGCGCCTTCTAGTCTCAATCCTTGAGGTAATCCTGGGATGCGATCGATAGAAATGTTAGCAGCTTTAAATACGCTTTCTACTTCTTCTCTAGTAGTTTTGAGAATATTTACCCTCAGATCGATTTTGGGAGACTGATTAAACCAAGCAAGTAATCGATCCACCTCCTCAACGGGTAATTGTTCTAACCAAGTCTCTACTATCCAGTCAGGAAAGCTATGCTGTATGCCCAATCTCGACATTAGTTCATCTGGTAATTCTAGAGGATCGCCAGATTCGGCTTGGCGTACATAACCTCGCAACAACCCGTTAACTACGCCACTAAGCCTAGAAAGATTGTTAGCTTTAGCTAATTCCACACTGGTATTGACTGCTGCTGAAGCGGGAATACGATCTAGATACCGCAACTGATATAAACCCAGATGGAGAATAATCCGTAAATCAGGAGGTTGCTGTGCTGCTTTTTTCTTTCCACGTAAATCAATTAAAGCGTCCAAAGTTCGCTGACGGCGGACAACTCCATAAACCAATTCACAGGCAAAACTGCGATCTGTCTGGCTAATTTCAGCCGATTTACCCATAGATTTAATTACGCGATTGAGCGCAACATCAGTATAGGCTTTTTTTTGGTAAACATTTTTGAGGGCGAAAAAAGCTAGCTGACGTGGGTTGGGAATAGATGCCATGCTGAAGATGAAGAGAAAAAATTGCCCTATTTATTCTAGTAGGGATTCAGGCATGAATACTTAAAAAGCTGAATATAAATGATCATTAGCTCTAATTTACAATCATCTTGACACTAACTTTATGTCTATATTATGGTTCTAAAAGTTAAGTTTATTCTTGGAGTTGATACTTTTGTAGTTTTAGGTACTTGATGTTTCCAAAAATGTTGTGTCGAACCTTTCATAATAATTAGACTGCCATGAGTCAGAGACAATTCAACGGTATCTAAATCTTTATTTGATTTATGTCTTAATTGAAAACGCCTTGTTGCACCAAAACTTACTGAAGCAATAATTGGATTTTTACCTAATTCTAGCTCGTCATCACTGTGCCATGACATATAATCTTTTCCATGACGATATAAATTTATCAAGACACTATCAAAATTAAGTTTTATTGCTTTTTTAACTCTTTCTTTGATCAAAAGCAATGTTGGTGTCCAAACATCAGGATTCATTTTAATGCCTGAATACTTATAGGATTTACCTTCATCTCCATACCAAGTAGTCAATCTAGGCAAATCCACTTCTTTTCCAAACATCTTTATCCTATCTTGTCGCCAATAAGTTGTGCTTAATAATTGCTTAAACAGTCGGTCACTTTCCAATTCTGCAAAAAAACTTGGGTAAACAATAACCTCTCCATCAGGCATAGATTTACCAGACGGTAAAGTCAAAGCTGTGAAATATTTTTGGTTCTCAGCTTTACTTGCACCGAATAAATCAAGACTAAATTGCTTTGCCATATCATCAATAAAATTTCAAAGTTTTAAAGTTAGAAACAATATCATTGTCTTTCAGATTATCAAGAGAATGAGAAGGCTATTTTAGTTTAATTGTTGATTTTATTATTTATATGTCAGTTACAAACCATCAATTATTAAAGCAGCTATTTGTGCTTGTCATTTGTCAGTTCATTACTAACAATCTCTCTCAAAACCTTGCTACTTATTTTTAAACCTTTCTGTTTTTGTCAAGGCGTAATGTTTTAATAGTGAATAAAGTTTGATATACTAATTGAGCATTACGCGAAAGTGTAGGGCGACATAGCCAAGTGGTAAGGCCGTGGATTGCAAATCCATTATCCCCAGTTCGAGTCTGGGTGTCGCCTCTGAGTGTTTGCGATCTTGTCGATCGCAATGAGAACAAAAGCAAAAAACAGCCAAAAAGATTGTAGTCACCACAAATTTTTGGGTTGACACTAATCAACAATGTAACGACAGTGCGATCGCCTTAATTGGTTCGTCTTAGACGGGAATTGTGGCTAAAGGTGTATCTTCTAGCAAACAATAGGGACGACTATAAGACAAAGGGGACTCTAATGAATGCTGTACCAAAAAATCAGGGTTACTCATAATTTTTTCAGTTGCTCCATCATAAACAATCTGACCTTGACTTAAAACGACAGTGCGATCGCAAAGTTCTAAAGCTAAGTCTAAATCGTGGGTTGCCACTAGTTGAGTTAGAGACAAATTTTTTAATAGTTCAATCAATTGACGGCGAGAACGAGGATCTAACTGTGCCGAGGGTTCATCCAAAACTAACACCTGGGGTTCCATTGCCAAAACTCCGGCGATCGCAATTCGTTTTTTCTCTCCCCCCGATAAATTTTCGGTATTTCTCGATCCATAATATTCTGGATCGATATCAACCATCATCATGGCGTTTTTAGCTCGCTCGCTTAATTCTTCATCTCGCCAGCCACGATTTTTAGGGCCAAAAGTGACATCATCCCAAACTGTAGGCATGAATAGCTGATTATCAGGATTTTGAAAGACTAAGCCAACAAAATTACGAATGTCGCGCAAATTATCTGAATCAATTAACCATTCTCCTACTTGAATCGTGCCTGATTGAGGCAAAATAATTCCATTAAGGTGTAATTGTAAAGTTGACTTGCCCGAACCATTAGCACCGATAAGTGCAACTCTTTCACCCGCTTCGATGGCTAAATTAATGTTGTTTAAAGCTTTAGTTCCATCAGGGTAAGTATAGGTAAGATTTTCAATGATGATTGGATTATGGTGCATTAAAATTTGAGCAATTAATTTTTAGGTAGGGTGGGCAACACCCAGATTTGACTTGATAACATACTCAAAAATGTTCTTGCCCACCTTACTAAGTTTTCTCTACTACCACTGCGGTAAATAAATAGCTTGTCCTAGTAGTGCTAAAGCCGTGGTTAGGGTAATTACCATTGCATCCCGTCGTCCGCCAGAAGGTACTTTTTCGACTACAGGTACTCCCTGATAACCACGGGCTAGCATCGCTTGATAAACTCGTTCTCCTCGCTCGTAAGTGCGAATAAATAAAGTACCTATCATGTTGCCAATAACGAGCCGTTGCCAAACACTACTATTAGATAGGTTGCGAGAGGCAGCAGCTTTACGCATTGCCTGAAATTCTCTAATTAAAACGCCGATATAACGATACATTGATGCCAAAGTGGCAACCAATAGTGGAGGTACTCGTAAGGCGGTCAAAGCATTGAGCAGGGCTGGAACTGAAGTAGTAAGAGTTAGTATGTTTAGCGTCAGCAGCGATAGTAAAGCCTTGATCGTGACACTTCCCAAAACAGTTAAGCCTTCTGTAGTGACTCGTAGTATTCCCCAAGACCAAAGAACTTCACCGCCGTCTCGAAATAAAGTTCCCAACAGCACAACACCAATAAAAGCAAACTCAACGGCGATCCTTTTAAATAGTACTTTTTTGGTTACGCGACTGAAAAAAACTACACCGACTACTCCTAAGCTGTAGATTGCCCAAGTCCACCAACGCCCATTTGGGGTCAGGGCGATCGCAAATACCATGAGTAAGGCAGACAATAGACGAGTACGGGGAGCAAGAGAATGCCAGAAAGTAGCTTGTTTGCTATCGATGTCTAAATGAAACGCCCCAAGATGTAGCAATAGCATTCACTTACTTCTTAATTGATTTGATTTGTTCGTTCGTTACTCTTCTTGATGAGAAGAAAGATGATTATCGGCAGATGAATGGGATTTTTTAACCACCAGCTTACCAACTCCCCACGCCAAACCAAAAGTAACTAATGTTCCAACTAAACCTGCCATAGGTGTCGCTATTCCTGCGGGTACGCCTTTAAGGGAGTATTCATCGAATACTCGAGCAAAAGGTAATTTGTGTGCCGGTGTGTCTTCAGCAGCGCGATTTCCGAACTTTAAATCTTGGGAAACGCGATCGAGTCCATCGGGGTTTGGGCTGGCAAAAGGAGAAACAAAAATGGCAATTAGCAATGCCACACCTAAGCCAGTAATAATAAAAGCGAAGTTACGATCTGGATGTTTATTACTCATAAATTTAAAATCCTATTTAATTAGATCTAATTAACGCTGTACTACTGGACGTGAACGAGATAATTTGTTTTGGCGAGGATCGTAAAGCAAATCTGGTCGAGTTCGCCAAATAAAACTGACTACCGCTAAGGTAATTAATGCTTCGCCGATGCCAATTAGCAAGTGCCAGAATGCCATTGCCGATATGGCTACATTTAAGGGTACAGTTCCTGATAGGGCTAGTTCTGTAGCAGCTACAATTGAAGCAATAAATACACTTGTCCAAGCACTTATGACTGTAGCGATCGCCATCCCGCGCCAGCTATCGCGACCGATCGCCGAGCGAATTGCCCGATAAAGGTAATAACCGCCAAAAGTGCCGATTAGCCCCATATTGACAATATTTGCTCCTAATACGGTAATGCCACCGTCTTGAAAGAAAACCGCTTGGACGATAAATACTACACTTACTACCAAAGTACCCGCCCAGGGACCAAGTAAAATTCCCGCTAGCGTTCCTCCTAATAAATGACCAGAAGTTCCTCCTGGTATAGGAAAATTAATCATTTGAGCAGCAAAGATAAAAGCAGCGCAGACTCCCATAATGGGAACTGTTCGCTCTTGATATCTCGCCTGCACTTGATTTAAGGCGACGATGATTAGGGCGATCGCAATAACCCAAGTCACCAAACTAACTGGCAGGTTTAAAAACCCATCTGGAATATGCATTGCCAAGGACGGCTGCCAATTCCAAAATAACCAGTTACTAAGAGATAAAATTGATAACACAATAGTAATTGTTTGTATTTTGACTATTTTGGCAATATTAATATTTTTACCTACTGCCATTTCATTTGTAAATCTTAAGTATTTTTACTGAAAAAAAGCAATCCTATGGGGGGGTATTTTGGCGATTTTTACTAAAAGATTTAACTTTTTACCTATTACTTATTACTTCCGCGTAGAGGTATTATTTAAGAGTTTTTTCTAAATTTTCGCTGGAGTTCAAAGCAGCAAACCAAGATAATTGCAGTCAACAAAGGCAGTAAAAAACGAATTGCTCGATATGCCAAAAGTGAACCTAAAATATTGGCTGTAGGAATTTTGGGCAACAGAAATACAATGATGGTTTCAAATATGCCAATTCCACCAGGAATATTACTTAAAATCGAGATCGTCATACTAAATAAGTAAATACCAAAAAAGCTTAGGTAAGATTTACCTACATAGTCAGGAATTAGGCAGTATAAAACTGCTGCTGCCGACCCCCAATCTAATGATAATATGGCAATTTGAGATAGAGAAATAGCAAGCCTAGGAAAACGAATTATCTTTCTGCCAATTCTTAAACGTTTTCTACGTCTGCATAAAAATAAATAAATTCCGATTAAGATTAAACAAACAATTCCTAGATAGCGAATTAATGAGACATCAAAACTTATAGATTTAGGTAACTGTAGGGGATTAAAAATAAATGTTAGACCACTTAAGGTTAATATTCCCAGCCAAAAAGTAAGATTGCCCAAAGCAATTATTTTGGCAATGTTTTTAGTTGGGACATCCCAGATAGAGTAAAAACGATAGCGAATTCCTCCGCCAATAAGTAGAGTAAAACCTGTAGTGTTGCTAATAGCATAGGTGATAAAGGTGGTAAATAAAATTCGCTTGATACTCAGACAATATCGGAGATGTAGAAAAGCAATTAAATCATAACTACTAATTACTAAATAATTGAGAATAGTAAAAGCGATCGCACTATATAATTGGCGATCATTTATCCTAGATAAGCTGTCTAAAATATCATCCAGGCTATATCGCCCTAATTCATTATTGAGTAAATAAACAGAAAAAACCAGCAACAGACATCCCAAGGCAGGATAGAGCCAACGAGTCAGGCGATCGCGATTCATTAATTAGTTAGAGTTATTGACAGGCATTTTTTAACACTTTATTGATTTCAGTAAAAATAACTAACAAAAACGAGAACTATCAAGCAAATTTTCGTAAATATACTGTTGTTATTTATAGCAATAAATAGGATGATAATTTTGTTCACTAAATAAAATAGTTGAATACAAAATTTTTTTGCCGTTAGCCTAGTCAAAGATAAATATTGCTCTTCATAGCTAGCCTAACCCAATAGTCTTGCTCCAAAACCTAGCTTAAAGGCTAGGTTTTTTCTTGTCAGAACAATATGGTAAATTGTAACCCTGCAAATATCAAAATCAACTCAATTGCAACCCTAATTAGCTGGCGTTATGCAAGACAATGAAAGATTAAGAGCTACATTAAGCAATACAAATCGATAAGTTAAACCGCGTCTACTTTGAAGTGCGCAAATGCTTAGGTTTCTTAAGCTGTCTTGCAACAGTCCTCTGCAAAGAGTAAAGCGCACCAAGACAATTGCCGATTTCAGGAGCTACTGTTTCTAATATAATTATAAATATATAAGACTACAGTTTATTTATGGCATCAGCAACGCAAGTTAGAACTTATCTCGCTCACTGGTTTCAGTTAGGCAAAAAGCTAATCTGGCTTAACGGGGAAGCCGAATTATTACCCCAGCCAGTTATACGAGGGGAGCAAATTTCGCCTCAGTTTGAAGACTGCTGGCAAAAAGTAATAAGCGTCAGCGGTCAAAACTGCTACTTAGAAGGAAGCAATGAAACTATTGAAGATCTACTTTCTCCTAACTGGGATATAAGCAGTTGCGCTAGATGCAATATGCCTGTACCAATTGTTGAGATGGGTACACAATCCTTAGACTGCGTATGTAGCGATCTGCAAAACTGGCCTAATACTGAACTACCAGCACCGCGATCGCCCGTTAGTAATTCTGTACAATTAGATAGTATTCGATCTCGTTTGGACGCTAAATAATCAATTATCGGTTGTCACAGTCAATTTAGCTTGAGAGTACGAAACATTGGAAAGTAGTTTCCTGTTCAAGATAGGAATCTTAAAAACAGTCAATGAGTTAAAATTACTACTTTTAAACTAGTAGCCTTTCTGTATTAGCCAATTAACGCATTGCTATAAATTATTTTGCCTAACTATGACAGCCTGTCTTTTGACTAAATTGACAGCTTTTGGCTATGATTGCTCAGCAGTGAATCCAGAAACTACCCGTAAAGATAAATGGCTATTGACGAGCAACAAGAACATTCGAGCAAAAAAAGAAAAGGAAAAAGAAAGCTGATTAATATTGGTTATGCACCACACAATGGCATTATTACTATTGGTGTTTCTCCTCATGGCTTAATCTCGATTGGTGCAGTTCCTCACGGCTTTATTTCGATTGGACTCGTACCAATGGGTGTAGTTTCTGTTGGTTTGGTTTCGATGGGGTTGCTGAGTGTAGGAAGCGTTTCGATGGGATTGCTAAGTTTTGGCAAAACTACTATGAGTATCGTACAGCCACATGGAGGACATAATATGATGATGCCTGACGAAGATTCCAATTCAAAAATGAAAATGTCCCCATCAAAAGAAAAATAGGCGTTGTATTCTTCAAAAGTTTTCTATTGGTTTAAGAATAGTTATGATAGTAACAGTTTGCTCATTTAAAAGTATTTGACCCGATTCAATTTTAGTTCGCCATTCCTGTTTGCTAAAGTGATAATATTTTTGCCTGCAATATTTTAAAAGGCTTGTCCGCTATCGGTAAGTTTGACCAACAAACACATAGCATCACAGCACAAAGACGCACTTGCGTATGTGTCTGTCCGTTTATGTTCGGACGTAGCGGAATAATCTGTGACTTGTTCACGATCTAATTCAGCCTTGGTTCATGCTGTTTATCTACTGATAATTATGAGATGATGATAGTCTTTGTAACTTTTAAATACTTATAAAGCTTATCAATGGAATGTGCAATCATCAGTCGTGCAGGACAAGTACTGGCTAGGGGAAAATTAATTTTAAAAGAAGAGGATGGCAAAACACGTCTAAACTTAGAAACTAGAGGTGGCAAACTAATTGAAGGTGGATATGTTGGCGAGGATGGTGATTTAGGCGCAGCTAGTGAAATTCTATTTGAGAACTGCTTTGCTACCTGGCGCATGACAGGACTTACTCTAACTGTCACTATTAGTTCTTGATATGTAGATAAAAATTAAAGGTAGAAGTTGCGATAAAATACAAATCGCTTAAACATTAAAGCAACATTTATGGGTAACACATTCGGACATCTATTTCGCATTACAACTTATGGTGAATCTCACGGCGGAGGTGTCGGCGTGGTTATTGATGGTTGTCCTCCTCTGCTAGAAATTAGTGAAGCGGAAATACAGGTAGATTTAGACCGCAGAAGACCTGGACAAAGTAAAATTACCACCCCTAGAAAGGAAAGTGATACCTGTGAAATAATTTCTGGGGTGTTTGAAGGTAAGACTACGGGGACACCAATATCAATCCTGGTGCGGAATAAAGATGCACGATCGCAAGACTACAATGAGATGGCGATAAAATATCGTCCTTCCCATGCAGATGCTACCTATGACGCTAAGTATGGCATCCGTAACTATCAGGGTGGCGGGCGTTCTTCAGCGCGGGAAACCATCGGTAGAGTTGCTGCTGGCGCGATCGCTAAAAAGATTCTTAAGCAGGTTGCAGGAGTAGAAATTGTCGCCTACGTTAAACGCATTAAAGACATAGAGGCAGAAGTAGATAGCAACAGCGTAACTTTAGAACAGGTAGAAAGTAATATTGTTCGTTGTCCTAATACTGAGTGCGCACAGATGATGATCGAGCGCATTGATTTAGCCAGAAAAGAGCAAGATTCTTTGGGTGGGGTAGTAGAATGTGTAGCGCGTCATGTACCCAAAGGTTTAGGCGATCCTGTCTTCGATAAACTGGAAGCAGATTTAGCCAAAGGTGTTATGTCTCTTCCTGCTACCAAAGGCTTTGAAATTGGTTCGGGTTTTGCAGGCACAAACATGACGGGAAGTGAACATAATGATGAGTTTTATATTGATGAAAATGGTGAAACTCGTACCGTTTCCAATCGTTCTGGAGGAGTTCAAGGAGGCATTTCTAACGGCGAAAATATCGTAATTAGAGTGGCATTCAAGCCTACTGCGACTATTGGTAAAGAACAAAAGACAGTTACCAAAGGTGGTGAAGAAACCCTGTTGGCAGCTAAAGGAAGACACGATCCTTGTGTGTTACCAAGAGCAGTGCCGATGGTAGAAGCGATGGTGGCTTTAGTATTATGCGATCGCCTTTTATCTAATCAGGCACAGTGTAAAACTTTAATACCTAATTAATTTGGTAGTCCTAAAGAAAGCAACAATGGCAAATTATTGCTTATATAATCGATTGCCTCCGTTATCGAATCATAGATCAGGACATCTTTCAATTTGCAGCAATTTTAGACACAAAAATAAGGAGACAATTGTTTCTTGTCTCCCTTCTCTACTCGATTTATATAGTTTTATTAAGCTAAACTGCGGGATTAAATAATCCTAGTTCTTCGTATAGCTTATTCAATTCAAATAAATATTGTCGATCTAACTGATTAGCAACACCGTCCCAACTAAATTTGGCTTCAACTCTCTCTCTAGCGTTAGTTCCTAATTGTTTACGCCATTGAGAATTAGAAAGGATAGAGTCAATTGCTTGAGCAAATGCTGCTTCGTTTTGGGGAGGTACAAGTAATCCAGTAACTTCATCAGCTACAGAAAATTTTAAGCCGCCTACCTTTGAGGCAACTACAGGAGTTCGCGAAGCCATAGCTTCAATTGCTACCAAGCCAAAAGGTTCGTAATGACTGGGAACAACGCAAATATCCGCAGCAGCATAATAAGCTGCTAAGTCCTCGTGCTGAACTCGACCAACAAATGTAGTTATGTCTTTAATGCCCAGTTCACGAACGATATCGGCAATACGCTCTTTTTCTAGACCATCTTTTTCTCCTGGGGTAGAACCGCCAACGATCATTAGTTTGAGATTTTCGTGGCGTTTAACCTCATCTTTAGCAACTGCCCTGACCAAAGTTTCTATGCCTTTACGCTGGTCAAAGCGTCCTGCATACATTACCACCTTATCGTCTGGGTTAATGCCAAGTTTAGCTCTGCCCTTGTCGCGATTAATACTACCGAAGCATTTTATGTTAGTACCACAAGGAATAACTGTGGTGTTACCTTGTTGAGATACTAATGTTTCCATATGTTTTTGTTCTTGGGGAGAAGTAGCAATGATCATATCTGCTGTCTCTAAACATTGCTTTTCTACACGAAGACGAGTTTTAGCGATTAAAGGAATGGTATTGATTGAACGATATTTGACTGCTCCCAAAGAGTGATATGTGTGCAAATGTCTGACGGTTTGAAGTTTTTTAATCTCCATTCCTACCCAGCCAGAAAGCCAATAATTAGTGTGAATGAGGGGATAAATAGTTTGATGCTGATGCTGAAAATCGAAAAAGGCATTAACAAATTCAGGTAAGTGATTAAATATTTTTTGTCTGGGTACAAATTCTTGAGGTCCTGCCGTTAAGCGTATCGTACGGCAATTAGAACTATGGTCTACAATTTCTGGCTGATACTTATCACTGCGACGAGTAAACATATCTACCTGCCAACCCTGTCGAGCTAAGGCTTCTCCCACTTGTCTGACATAAACATTTTGTCCGCCAGCTTCTTCTTTGCCAATGTCTATAGCAGGATCTCCGTGAACAGAAACCAGAGCAACCTTTCCTCTATTTTTAGGTAACATAGCCTTAGAGTTATTTTTCTTAATCAAAAAGTGTAGTTTGTATTAACAAGCCCATTTTATAAAGATACTTTTTATCAGGCATCTCTCCTACGTTATAAATCCCTAGATATAGTTTTTAGGTTTATCTTAATTATTTTTTAATGATTACAAAAAATAGCAGAAAAACTTTACTATGTATCTTTTTTTACCTTTGGCAATTGCCATACAAATACTAAGAAAAAAAGTTTTAGATAAGCTTTGTCAGTTGTTTTCGTGTAATAAAAGCCTTTTTACGTCATTTAGGGTAGACAAACACAAATAAAATTTTCAACAGTGAATAAATTTTATTATTTTTTTTCTCCTGTTGAGCCAAAACCATTATCGCCTCTGACAGTAACGTTTAGGTCATTAGCTATCATTAAATTTGCTTGGATAACCGAACAAACTACCATTTGTGCGACTTTCATGCCTGGAACTACTTCAAATCTGTTTTTTCCATGATTAATCAGAATAACGCCGATTTCTCCTCTATATCCTGCGTCAATTGTGCCAGGAGAATTTAAAACCGTAATTGAATGTTTGAGTGCTAATCCACTACGAGGACGTATTTGTGCTTCAGTATTTAGCGGTAAAGCGATCGCAATTCCTGTGTTGATTAACTGAGTTTCTCCAGGTAATATTTCTACTTCTTCAATAGAAAATAAATCTAATCCTGCATCCCCAGGATGGCTATAGCTGGGGATGATCGCAGCTTCATTGAGTTTGATAATTTTTATTTCCATTAACAAAATAATAATTTTTTAAGGACTAAATTTCTGACCATTAATGTTATCAAAAGGCTTTGGATATAACTCTGCTGATAGAACAACCTTCGATTCAGAAAATATAGTTAATGTAGAAGCAGTATTGCTATAATCGTTTGTCTGAGTGATAGGCGAAGTCAGAACATAGCTAGAATTCTTATTTTGCCAACTGCTGCGACAGACTCCATCGCGACAGGTAATTTTGCCTCCAGTCAAATAAATACAGTTACATTTTTGATCGCATCCATAATAGCTAAGGTTTCCTGTCCCATTTCTGCCAGTCCAAGACTGTTCATTGCCTACTGAAATCGTCAATTTTTTATTGCTCAATACTGCTCCTTCAACAGGAATTGACCAACTAAAACAGATAAACACAATACTCAGACAAAATATACAGCTTTTTTTGAAGATATTCATTAACTTAAGTCCAGCTAATTAAGATTTGGCAACCAGAAAGGCTAATAGCTAAAAAATACTAACATGAACAAAACAAAACAATAAAACAAAACAAAACAGCAATGCCCAAATTGAGTTTAGGTACGCGTTTATTTATTTCTCATTTATTGGTAATGATGGTGGGATTAGGTAGCTTTATCATTATTGCTAAAGTTTCTTCTCCCAGAATGTTTGTTGTACGGTTGGAGCAGCTGGAAAAAAGAGGAATATTTACCGTTCGTTCGGCTCGTACCTATTTAGTAGAAGGATTTCAAAATGCCTGGAATCGGAGTGCTATTTTATCGATGATTGTCGGTACAAGTGCTGCTGGGGGAGTAAGTTACATATTTTCTAAGCGCATTACTCAGCCTGTAAAGCAAATGAAGCAGATTAGTCAAAAATTTGCAGCCGGAGATTTAGCCGAAAGAGTCCCTGAAAGTTCCATACCTGAACTAAATCAACTAAGCGTCAGCTTTAACTCTATGGCAAGTAGCTTAGGAGATGTAGAACAGAGACGACGAGAACTAATCAGCGATTTAACCCATGAACTACGTACTCCTTTAACTGTAATGCGGGGTTATTTAGAAGAATTAGCCGATGGCACTATTGATGGTACCCCAGAACTCTATTTGCGTTTAATTAGAGAAACTAGGCGTTTGGAAAGACTTATTCACGATTTGCAGGAACTTTCTAAAGCAGAAGCAGGTTATCTATCGATTGACTCCCAATCGATTAGTTTACTCCCGCTACTTACTTCTTTAGTCGAGCGTTTTGCCGATCAGTTATTAGAAGAGGGGCCAACTCTAAAGCTAGACTGTGCTAGAGACATACCTAAAGTTTTAGCCGATCGCGATCGCACTGAACAAATTTTAGTCAACTTATTAGGTAATGCCATTCGCTATACAGAAATAGGCTCAATTGTTGTTAAGGCAGAAAAAATAAACCATTATGTTTGGATTTCAGTGATTGATACAGGAGTAGGTATTGCTCCAGAAGATTTACCTTATGTATTTGAACGCTTTTGGCGTGCCGATCCCTCTCGCGCTAGTCATTCAGGCGGAACAGGCATTGGTCTGGCGATCGCTCGTCGCCTCGTAGAGTTACAGGGTGGTAATATCGAAGTAGAAAGCGAAGTAGGCAAAGGCAGTACTTTTCGTTTTTGTCTTCCTATTGCCTAGTAGGGGCGATTTGTCTCTACTCACGTCACGATCTAAATATTGGCAATTCCCTCTAATTAATTTGGCGTTACGCATCGAGCGCGAGAAGTCAATGGTTTTAATGATCGATAAAAACAAAACAATGTTCCCTTTAACCTTTTTCCAGTTCTCACAGATTAACTAGTACGTAACATCAGTAATTAATTTTACTTACCTATTTATGTCGAACACTCGATTCGACTGAAAATAAATGTTTTTGGCTGAATCTCTCGAAAGACGGAGGGTAATTTTAAGATCTCACGAGATTATGAAATAAGAGATTTCTGGTTCTTGCCAGAACCAACAACATCAATATTTATAAAATCATGACTGATAAAACAAATCTAGAAACAAAACTTGCAGACCTTAAACTATTTCAAAATGTTCTTATTGACTGCGCTCAAAAGCTAATGGCAGCTACAGATGATAGTACCATCCGCGAACGATTAGAAAAAATCTTGAAAAGCGATCGCGATAACTTAAGCTCAATTGAAAAGGCTATTGCTCAAATTGGTAGCACCGCAGAATCCCGCGATATTACGCAAAAACACGCCGAAAAAGTTGGTCAGATGATGGATGGGTCTGAACTAACAATATACGATAAATTTTTCCAGTTTGAATTGTTAAAACATCAGCAAACAATGACTGGTTTAGTAATACATAAAGTTGCTCAGTCTTTAGATGATGAACTACAAGACGCGGTAGAACCATTAAACAAAGTCAACTTCGAGAATCGCGCTCATCAAGAAGTACTCAAAGGTGTGCTTTATTTTGTTGGCACGAGAGAATTAGCTGGACAAGAGCCTGATATGGGTCTTTGGGCTAGTGTAGAACAAGGTATTGCTGCTCTTAAAGGTGCGGTAGGTAGCGTAACTAATTAGTAAGTATTTAAGAGATCGCTCACAAAGGCAGTTACTCATGGGAGAAACCCCTACCATAAGCTGAAATGCTTGGAAAACCCAAGCATTTCAGCTTGCAAAGACTGAGCTGCATAACTTTTGGTAGAGAGCGATCGCTCAATAGTCAATTTGGCTTTAGTTGATAGGTAATGCTTATCCGCCTCAAGATTTTTGAAAAACAAAAAAAAGATAGCCCGTAGACTATCCCTAAAGTTGTTGATTCAGAATCAAGTGAAATTAGATTTGAGGTACAAATCTTTCCTTATCAGGTACTTCAGCATATTCAGAAACAATTTGCTTTAATTCTTCGCCATCAATAGTTTCTTTCTCAATCAGTAAATCAACCAGACGATCAATCACCTCACGGTTTTCTCTAACGATTTTACGCGCTAGCTGATGACCACGTTCAGCAATTTGACGTACTTGAGCATCAATACGAGATGCGACTTCTTCGGAGTATTCCGCACGGGAAGTTAGACCAGCACCCAGGAATACTTCACCACCTTGTTGTCCACCCAATGCTACAGGGCCAAGGTCACTCATGCCGTAGATAGTAACCATTTGTCTTGCCATTTCTGACACCTGCTGCAAATCACCACCAGCACCAGTAGTTACTTCATCGTTACCAAAGATTTCTTCTTCGGCTGCACGACCACCCATAGCCCCAGCAATTCTTGCCATTAGCTGTGATCGACTGATTAAGCCTTGTTCTTCATTCGGTGTAAACCAAGTTAAACCTTGAGCCTGTCCACGAGGGATTAGGGTTACTTTTTGTACTGGGTCATGGTCTTTGACTAGAGTACCGACAATCGCATGACCAATTTCATGATAAGCAATCAATCGCTTACTTTTGCCATCGGTCAGAGGAGTACCCTCCATTCCAGCAACAACACGATCTACCGCATCATCAATTTCGAGTATGGTAACAGCCTCTTTACGTCTTCTAGCAGTTAAAATGGCTGCTTCGTTTAGTAGGTTGGCAAGGTCTGCACCAGAGAAGCCAGGAGTACGACGAGCGATCGCATCTAAGGAAACTTCAGGGGCAATTTTTTTATTACGAGCGTGAACTTCTAAGATTTCTAGACGACCTTTAATATCGGGATTATCTACCATTACCTGACGGTCAAAACGACCAGGACGCATTAAGGCAGAATCTAAGACATCAGCACGGTTAGTTGCAGCGATGATAATAATACCAGTATTACCCTCAAAACCGTCCATCTCCGTTAGCAGTTGGTTAAGAGTTTGTTCTCTTTCATCGTTACCGCCACCAATGCCAGCACCCCGCTGACGACCTACTGCATCAATCTCATCAATAAAGATAAGACACGGAGCGTTTTCTTTGGCTTTTTTAAATAGGTCACGCACGCGAGAGGCACCAACGCCGACAAACATTTCCACAAATTCAGAACCAGAGATGCTGAAGAAAGGAACAGAGGCTTCACCAGCGATCGCTTTGGCTAAAAGAGTTTTACCAGTTCCAGGAGGACCAATTAACAATACTCCTTTAGGAATTTTTGCCCCAACTGCGGTAAATCTTTCGGGCTGTTTTAAGAAAGTAACTACTTCTTGCAGTTCTTCTTTGGCTTCGTCAATACCAGCAACATCATCAAACATGATGCCTGTTTTGGCTTCCATTTGGAACTTAGCTTTAGATTTGCCAAAGTTCATCGCTTGTCCAGGTCCGCCTGGCATACTGTTGGAACGACGGAACAAGAAAAACAAGGCTCCAATTAAAATTATTGGAAACAAAAGATTACCTAAAAGTCCCCAAACTGCACCTTCATTACCAGTCGGATGGTAATCGAAGTTAATATCTGCATCGCGCAACTTGGTAATGAGTTCAGGTGAATTGGCTGGCAAATCAACTCTTAGCTTTTGGATGCGGTTGTCAAGTTCTGGGTCAATCGCATCGACAATTGCCGTTCTCCCGTTTTCATATAGCTCTACCGAAGAAACACGTCCTGAGTTGAGATAGTCTAAGAATCGTCCATAGGTCATACGAGTGTTAGCAGTATTACCATTTAAGCCACTGCTAGCAGTTGGTGCGGAAAAAGTTCCCTGCCAAAGGAAAAATCCGACTACCAATAAAGGTAATGTCCAAAGTAATACAATTCTCCACGAAAAATTCTTCATAAGTACGTAATGTTCTAAATTGAATATTTTTAAGATTATTTCTTTGCAATTTCACGTCTTGACTTGCGAAAAGCTTTTTTCATCATTGACATGGCAAACCTTAATGAACGTCAAACTAGATTAAAAGCATATGCTACTTTCTGTATTTCAATGTGTGATACCAGCTTTTATGTCAAGTTTCTTTTCTTTATGTTACCTCTAGCTTAACTAAATTTAACGTAATTCTCATTTTTAGTGCAAATATTGTCACCTAATCCAAGTTTAAACTGACATTAACCTAGTAGCGATCTTTAAAATAGACCTGAACTTAATTTCAGCAAAAACTGTGCTGATGAAAACGATATTTATGAGATGCTTATGAATTCTAATGCGTCACTTTGCTACGGAGTCTAGGAAAAGTAAAGGGCAATTTTATACTCCCGCTGAAGTCTCGCGGATCGTAGCAAATATAATCGGCATCAAAACAGTCGCCAGCCAAGATAAAACCATTTTAAAAGTAGTTCAACAAAAGATCGAGATAATCAAAATTTTCTGTCGAACTCACGTTATGCAAGGATAAGGGTGGAAGAAACAATTCAATAGGCAACCTACGTAGTTCCTTATCCCTCATCCCTCATCCCTCATCCCTCATCCCTTCCTACTCTGCTTCTGCTCTAGCTTGGGCTGCTTCGTCGGGGTGAATACCAAGTCTAGTTAAATTAAGGCGATTTTTCTGGTCAAAGCCACGTATTTTAACTACAATTTCGTCGCCTACTGCCACTTCATCATCTACTTTTCCTACTCTGCCTTCGGCTAGCTGGGAAATATGGATCATGCCTTCTTTTCCTGGCAATATTTCAACAAAAGCACCAATATCGATGATTCTGGTAACTTTGCCAACGTAAACATCTCCTTCATTCAGTTTACGGGTAATATTGAAAACCATTTTCCGCGCCATTTCGGCTTTTTCGCCTTCAACCGCAGCGATAATGACTTTGCCATCGTCTTCAATGTCAATTTTTGCTCCAGTTTGCTCGGTAATAGCCTTAATAGTTTTGCCTGAAGGTCCAATTACCATGCCAATTAGGTCAGGATCGATCTTCATGGTTAAGAGTCTCGGTGCATAAGGAGATAGTTCCTTGCGGGGTTCGGCGATCGCTTTTAACATCTCTTCGAGGATATGTATGCGTGCTGGTTGAGCTTTTCTGATGGCTTCTGCTATTATCTCCACAGATAGACCAGTGATTTTCATGTCCATCTGCAAGGCAGTAATACCTACATCCGTCCCTGCAACCTTGAAGTCCATATCGCCTAAGAAGTCTTCAATCCCCTGAATATCTGTTAATATTCTGACCTCATCTCCTTCTTTGATTAAACCCATCGCTGCACCACTAACAGGCTTGGCTAGAGGAACTCCCGCATCCATCAGAGAAAGGGTTGAACCACAGACTGAACCCATAGAGGTTGAACCATTAGAAGAAAGTACTTCTGAGACTACTCGCAGCACGTAAGGAAATTCTTCTACAGTAGGCAGTACAGGAATCAAAGCTCTTTCTGCTAGCGCACCATGACCGATTTCTCTACGTCCAGGCGATCGCATGGGACGGGTTTCACCTACAGAGTAGGCTGGAAAATTGTAATGATGCAGATAACGCTTCTCGTCTTGCGGATTCAGATCGTCTCTGGTATCTTGGGCATCTCCTGAAGTACCTAAAGTAGCAATAGAGAGTACCTGAGTTAAGCCTCTTCTAAACAAGCCGCTACCATGAACTCGATTGGGTAGTACCCCTGCTCTGGAGGTAATGGGTCTAACCTGATCTAGCTTACGTCCATCAACTCTAACGCCTTCTTCGAGGATTTGACTCCGCATCAGCTTTTTAGTTAGCTTTTTAAATGCCTTATCGATCGCTTTAGAATCTTCGTTAGTGGCAATAGCAATTGGTTCGTCTGCTGGTAATTCGGCGATCGCATCTGCAATCTTGGCTTGCTTGATTTCGTCTAAAGCCTCATCACGAGCTTTTTTATCAAAGTCATACTGAGAAAGAATTTTTTTGATGTCAGCAGTGACGCGATCGCTAATAAAGTTAATTAGGCTTTGATCTTCTTCAGGAGGCTGGGCAGTAGCAATTTCAATCCCCAATTCTTTAATTAGATCTCGTTGTGCCTGAATCAACTCTTGGATTGCTTCATAGGCAAAATCAATTGCCTCAATCACATCTTGTTCTGGTAGTTGATTTGCTCCTGCCTCTACCATCACAATCCCGTCAGGGCTTCCTGCCACGACAATATCTAGATCGCCTTTTTTAATCTCTTTATAAGTAGGATTAAGAATAAAATCATCGCCCACCAAACCGACTCTTACCGCTGCCATCGGACCATAAAAAGGAATTTCTGCCAGTAAAACTGCCACCGAAGCCCCTGTTACTGCCAAAATATCTGGGGGAACATCTTCGTCCATTGATAAAGTAGTGGCAACAATTTGAATATCATCCCTCAGCCAACCAGGAAATAAAGGGCGCATCGGGCGATCAATTAATCTGCTGGTTAAAATAGCTCTCTCTCCTGGTCTACCTTCTCTTCTAAAAAAGCCTCCAGGAATGCGACCTGCTGCGTACTGTCGCTCTTCATAATCTACCATTAAAGGTAAAAAATCAATTCCCTCTCTACCTTTTGCTCTAGTAGCAGCAACCAAAACTGTTGTATCTCCTGACTGCACTAACACTGAACCGCCAGCTTGTGGTGCGAGCAAGCCTACTTTGAGTCGGATATCTCGACCATCAAAGGATATTGACTTGTCAAATTCCTGCATCAACTTATATTTTCCTTATTTTTTCGCTTCTTTTTCTCGTGGGTAGATCCTAACACTATCTGAATTATTCAAACCTATATATCTCAGGAGAGTAAGCAGATTATAATTTTTATGTCTATAATTTAAGTTATTTTAAGGTGACTGTAAGTAGGTGGATAAAATTAATTAGAGGATAGTCTTAGTAAAAAGTAAAAAGTAAAAAGTAGGGAATAAAATCTTGCTTATTCGGTTTTATACCTCTCTTTCTTTAAGTTCCAGGTCAATTTGCTGTTTAACTTCATTTCTTTTAGTAATAATTTCTTCGGCATTTTTCTGGGCAGAATTAGTTATTTTTGACTCTGACTGGCTCAAGTTCGATGCTTGTTTTTCTAGAGCATCCATAGCTACTGCTGGAATTGTCTCTTCTGGTTCAGCATTATCGGCTTTAAACCTAGCTGCTATTTTATCCCGTTGATTAATTAAATAGATACTGACTATGGTTAATGCCACTCCCAGAGACTGAAGATTAGTTAATACTTCTGAAAGAATAATTGTGCCAAACAGTAAGGCAAAAATAGGAGTCAGAAAAGTCAAAGCACTAAGGCTCGTTAAATTGCCTTTAGATGCTAGATAAAAAAAGATTCCATAAGCGATCGCGCTACCAAAAACCGTTGCATATCCCAACGCTAACCAGCCTTCGACAGTCAAATTGTTCCACTGCTGAGATTCCTGTAGCCAGGACAAACCAAATAAAGGCAAGCCACCAATAATCATGTGCCAGCCTGTGGCAACTACAGGATCGCTATGACGACTAATATAAGGGATCATTACCGTCCCTACCGCCATCGATAATGAGGCAAGCAACATAAGCCATTCACCGTTGTCAAACAAGCCAAGCCAGTCAAGATTTATCCCAGTCAAATCTCCTGCAGCCAGACTATAAATCCAGCGATCGGGTAAACCAATTAAACTAATACCCAATACTCCTAAACTTAATCCCAGCCAACCCCACAAGCCAATCACTTCCCCAAATAACCAGCTAGACATAAGTGCAACCGCTAAAGGCTGGGAATCAATCATCACCGAACCCAAACCTGCCCCAGTTTTGACAATTCCCTGAGCCAAAAAGCCTTGAAACATCGCGCCGTCAACTACAGCAAAAGCCAAAATCCAAAGCCAAGCCTGCCAAGTTTTAGGTTGAGGCAATTTCATAATTATTGCTACCACTAGCACCAAAACTCCCGCAGGTACTAATCGCACTCCTGCCATAAAAAAGGGGGTGGTGTAAGGAATTACTCCTTTCATGGCTACCATTGCTGTTCCCCACAGGAAAAAAGGGGCGATAAGCTGCAAAGCTTTAGGAAATGATGAAGTTTGATTGGAACTAAGTTGCATTAAGTTGAAAATAACAGACTACTTGTATATGAGTTTACTTAATTCTCAAAGATTTTGTACTTTTGTTAAGCAAATTACAGGTCATTGTTTATTGTTCATTGTTTATTGTTTATTGTTTATTGTTCATTGTTCATTGATTACTAGTGGCTGTCCTATGTTACGTAAGTTAATATTGCGTTAGTTCTCTTAAATCCCTGCCATGCTATCTACTAATTTTGGTGGCTATAAATCTACAGTCGGTCTGACGACTCTTGCTACCCTAACCCTGATGTTTAGTGATAGTAATGCTCAAGCGCAGATAACCAGCGATCAAACGACTAATACTCAAGTCCAGGTAATTGATGGTACTTCTCTAATTGAAGGAGGTATCCAAAATGGTTCAAACCTTTTCCATAGCTTTAAAGAGTTTTCCTTGGCAACAGGCGCGATCGCAAATTTTGCTAACGGTTTAGATGTTAAAAATATTTTTAGTCGTGTTACTGGGGGAACAATTTCTGAGATTGATGGTTTAATTCAAACTCAGGGTAATGCCAGTTTATTTTTGCTCAATCCTGCGGGAATTATATTTGGTGCAAACGCTCAGCTAGATATTGGCGGATCTTTTATTGCTAGTACTGGCGATCGCTTTATATTTGCAGATGGTACGGAATTTGCTGCCACCAATCCCCAGAATACTCCTTTATTAACCATCACTTCGCCTATCGGCTTACAGTATGGTCAAAACCCTGGAGAAATAGCAATACTGCCCAATAATAGTCGAGTATCTAGCAATTCTAGTGGCTTAAATGTCAAGCCAGGCAACACTCTAGCTTTACTAGGCGGAGATGTGTCCATTACGAGAAATAGTCTCAATGGTATTCAAAGCAATATTGAAATTGGTAGTATCAAGTCTGGCAGCGTTAATTTCAAACCAGATAATAGCGGTTGGCAATTCCAATATGAACTCAACCAGTTCGGTAATATCAACCTGACTAATGGAGCTTTAGTTATTAACAAGAGTGGTGCAGTTAAGTTTCAAGGTAATAAAATTAATTTGGCTACAGGCTCAGGAATCATTAATGTTACGAGTATTAACGCAGCAAGAAGCACGATCGATCTTAAAGCAACCGAATCAATTAACTTAGATGGTAGTTCTCTGCTGTCTCAGGTATTGCGACAGAGTTCCGATCTAGAACAACAAGTTGGTGGAGGAGGTGATATTTTTCTGGTAGCACCTCAAATCTCAGTCAAAAATGGTTCACTAATTTCTGCTGCTACTTTTAGCAAGTATCCAGGTGGAAATATTACTATTGACGCTGAAGATATGGTGGAGTTAAAAAGTGAAGCAGATAAAAATCCTTCCATCATCAGTACTTCGACTCAAGGACAAGGAAATGGAGGCGGAATAGCAATCAATACTGCCCGACTAACTGTCAAAGATGGGGGACAAATTCAGGCTTTGGGCGGAAAAGGAGCAGGGGGAACGATTACAGTTAATGCTAGTAAAGCCATCGATATTTCTGGTACAGGAGTTTTGCGATCGCAAAATAGTATGACAGGGCAGCCAACTGAAACTAAATTATCTAGTGGTTTTTCTGCCTCTTCAGGTATTGAAGGTTTACCTCCAGTACGGCAACCCCAAGCTGCAAGCGGATCTTTAATTATTAATACTCCTAGCTTAAAAATAGAAAAAGAAGGGCAAATGTCCGTTAGCAATTTTGGTCTTGCTAATGCGGGAGATATTTTAATTACTACCTCAAATCTAAATTTAGATACTCAAGGCAAAATTATCGCTAATACTATATCTGGAAATGGTGGTTCGATCAGCATCATGGCAGAAAAGTCAGTTATTTTAGACAATCAAAGTGCTATCTCGACAACAGCTAAAAATAATGGTGATGGCGGCAAAATAAACGTAGAAACAGGTAATTTGGTTTTGCTAAAGTCCAGTCAATTTAGTGCTGATGCTCAACAGGGAAGCGGTGGCAAAATTACCATCGATGCTCAATCATTTTTGGCGGATAACGATAGTAGCGTTACTGCTAACTCCGAAGACAACAAGAAAAAAGGAGTTGTGGAAATTATTACTTTAAATTTAAACTCTAGACTTCAAACGCAATTTAGAAAGCAAGCTTCTTTGGTAGCAGACAATTATATTTACAGAGGCTGCGGTAAGGAAGAAGGCTTTAGTCAAAATCAATTTCGTAATATTGGACGTGGTGGTGTTCCTGATAATTTGCTGCAAGAAACAAGTAATCTAGAAATCTTAACTGATTTAGACAAAACTTCTAATAAATCGACAGACGCAAATACAGATCGAGACAATAAGCATAACGCCAGCCAGAAAGAGAATGCTGACTATCAGCCTTTAACAGAAGCTCATACCTGGATAGTGAATGCTAAGGGAAATATCGAACTGATTTCTCCAGCAGAAACTACCATGACAACACAACCATCAGTCTGCCAAATTCGTTAAACATTAATCATCTCTCTAATTTCCTGCCAAATTCTTTCTTTGACATCATTCAAACCATGATCGCTATTTAGTTCAATCAGCTTTACCTGAGAATGCTTGCTTGCATAGTCACGGCTAACTTGAATCGGCACAACATCATCATGAATACCGTGAATGACTAAAGTCGAAAGGGATCTCTTTAATCCCGATAGAGGATAGTTATCTGCATCTTGTAAAAATTGATAGTGCAAGGAAATTTGTTTACCTTCTCCGTAATGATATATTGGCAAGGCATCTGATTCGCTCCATTGTTCTATTTGCTCAGGTTTTAACTTTACATACCAACTTTGAGGGAAACCAAAGGCAGGTGCTAATAAAATTATTTTCTCTACCTGTTGCTGTTGAGCAACCCAGGCAGCCGTTAAGCCACCAAAGCTAGAACCAATTAAAGTAATAGGTGTTCGAGAATCTGGAAAAGCAGCAATAGTTTGTTGAATTTGCCGAGATAGAGTTAGACGACTAAAATTTCCTTGATTGAGATCTAAGACATTGAGATTAAGATTAACTTCTGTAAAGCGATCGCGCAAATACTGGGCTTTATTAGATTGGGGGCTAGGGGGGCAAAACTCGTTAAACTGCGTAAGTCCTAGATTAATGAAAAAGTCTAAAAAAAAACTCCTAAACAGTTGTGTTCAGGAGAAAAATAGTTACGATCAATAGAAGCTTATACGCCTCGTTTTAAAGAAATTTCTACTTGTCTAAACTCTTGGGTTAGACGTTTTTTCAGCTTGTCTGGTACGGGACGATTGCCGTAAGAACTATAATAACCAGCGATCGCATTTGATGCGGTTTGCATAGTAGTAAAAGAGCGCAATCCCGAAGTCTTAGAATTACGACGATAGCGAGAAACATAATCACTGATTTGCGCGCGGGCGAGGCTAACTACTTCTTTTTTGTTAGAAGCATCTTCTGGAAGATCTATTGCCGTCCGCAGATTATCTAACACTGCCACAGTATCTTCAGTAAAGTTTCCCGACAATCCAGAGGGGTTAGAAGCACAGCCGACCAAGCCAATAGCAACTACTAGAACTAGAGCAAGTATACGAGATAAGTATTTTTTAGAAAACATAATTTTATTTTAACGATCCCAGGTTGAACTTAATATTATCAAGAAATCGACCCCACCTCGTCTTTCTCAAGTAAGTTATCTGCTAAAAATCAACCAAAACGACCGCTCACATATTGTTGAGTTGCTTCTTCTTGAGGATTTTGGAAAATTTGCTCTGTGGGCGCAAATTCTGCTAGATAGCCCTGGCGATTTCCCCCTTCAACTTCAGTAACATTAAAAAATCCTGTATAATCTGCTACTCTTGATGCCTGCTGCATATTGTGAGTAACGATAACAATTGTGTAGTCCTCTTTCAAGCGATGAATTAACTCTTCTACTTTTAAGGTAGAAATAGGATCTAGGGCAGAACAGGGTTCATCCATCAAAACGATATCAGGCTTCAGGGCAATGGCTCTGGCAATACACAATCTTTGCTGTTGTCCACCACTAAGAGCCAAACCACTTTGTCTGAGCTTATCTTTTACCTCATCCCAAAGTGCTGCGCTTCTAAGAGACTTTTCTACCAGCTCATCCATATCACCTTTGTAGCCATTAATTTTAGCTCCAAAAGCAATGTTGTCATAAATTGATTTTGGAAAAGGGTTTGGTCTTTGAAAAACCATTCCTACCTTGCGTCGCACCTGCACGGGATCGATATCTTTGCCATATAGGTTTTGATTGTAATAGGTGATTAAACCTTCTAGGCGAAAAATAGGAATTAAATCATTGAGGCGATTGTAACAGCGTAACAACGTACTTTTACCACATCCAGAAGGACCAATAAAAGCAGTAACTCGATTTTTGGGAATATTTAAATAAATACCCTTGACGGCTAAAAAATTACCGTAGTATACATTTACATTTTCTGCCTGTAAAACCGTCTCTGTTTGACTGGCAGTCTGTTGATCGTAAATCATAAAATTTATCTTGCTCTAAAATTTGAATAAATATCTATATCTATCTGCTACTGATTTTTCCTAGAATTAATCTTATATATTAGAAGTTATGACCATTTTAACTTTTCGTTAAGGAAAGTTTTATAGTTTGTTTTGAACTTCACTTAAAGGTCGTACTAGCTTCAAATAGATATTTTCAAACACCAGAATATTTTACGCTAAAGCCTGACCAATAAAAACATGGCTTTCTAGAAATATATGATGAAATTAATTTCGCCTAATTGCGAAACAAATCTTTACAATAATACTAAGGTATAAAGTAAATAGCTGATATGAATCTTACTTATTTAGATAGCAATTCCTGGCTGATAGAAATTGATGGCAAAAGAATCCTCCTCGACCCCTGGCTGGTGGGAGATTTAGTTTTCGGCAATCAAGCTTGGTTGTTTAAAAGCAAAAAAAACAATCCTCAACCAATTCCTAAAAATATCGACCTAATTCTTCTTTCCCAGGGATTAGAAGATCATGCTCATCCCCCTACGCTCAAGAAATTAGATCATAATCTTCCTGTTGTAGCATCTCCTAACGGAGCCAAAGTAGTTAAAGAATTGGGCTATACTAACGTCACTTCCCTAGAGCATGGAGAAAGCTTTAAGCTAGGAGAACAATTAGAAATCAAAGCTGTTCCAGGTTCACCCGTTGGTCCTACACTAGTTGAAAATGGCTACATTATCAAAGGTATAGAATCAGGCAAAAATATTTATTATGAGCCTCACGGCAATCATTCGGATTCTTTGAGTGATGCAGCACCTATCGATGTAATTATTACTCCTCTTGTTAACCTTAAGTTACCTTTGGTAGGCTCGGTAATCAAAGGACAGGAGACAGCTTTGCAGGTATGTAAACGCTTAAAGCCACAGGTGATTTTAGCTACCGCTGCTGGAGGCGATGTCGATGTTCAAGGCTTGATTACGACAGTACTGAAAGCAGACGGCACAATAGAAGAGTTTAAGCAACTTTTGCAGCAAAACAATCTTGCCACTAAAGCGATCAATCCTCAATCTGGAGAAACAATTGAGTTAGCCTTAGTCTAAATAGTTATTCAATAGTTTTTAGTTTTTAACTACAAAATTATTAGCTGTAAAACAATTTAAATACTTCAACTTTATTCATAGCTTATAGCTTAAGGCTTACAGCTTGTAGCTCTCCCATGACCAACAGACCGATTTCTATTTCTCTGACTAATATTATCCTGCTAGTTACTCTTCCTTTGCTGCTGATTCTTTTATGGCAGTTGCGAAGTTTAATCGTAGTATTAATGATTGCCGTAGTCATAGCTGCTACTTTAGCTCCCATAGTTGAGACAACGCAAAAATTAGGATTGCCCCGATTTTTAGCAATTTTGCTAGTTTATGCAGCATTAATCGGTACTTTAACGGGTTTTGGTTTAATTATTGGACCGACGGTAGTAGAACAAATCCAAAGCCTGATTGGTAGACTTCCTGTATATTTAGAGACAGTGCGATCGCTTTTATCAGATTCAATTCTGCGTTTAGGCATGAACGATACAGGCGCACCAAATATCATTAATCAGCTATTAGACGTGCAGGGATTAATCTCTTGGGCAATTCGTTCTAGTCAGCAGTTAGTAGTTCGCTCCTACAGCGTTACCAGAGGAATTATCGGCAGCGTGCTTAGTGCTTTTTTAGCTTTGCTGCTTTCAGCCTATATGCTATCTACTTCCAAACAGCTAATAAAAGATATTATTAATCTTTTTCCCAAACCTTGGAATCAACGTTTAGCCGAACAGATTCAGCCAGTGGGCAAACGCATGGGAGGTTATATTCAGGGGCGGATTTTAGTTTCGGGGATTTTGGGTGTAGTAATTAGCGTTAGTCTCAGATTTTTAGGCTTATCAGATCTAGCTCTGGGTTTAGGCGTAATTGCTGGATTTACCAATCTTATTCCCTTTTTTGGTCCAATCTTAGGAGCAGTTCCCGCTTTGATCGTCGCCACTTCTCAAGGAGGATTAACTTTTGTTTGGGTACTATTATTGTTTGCCATTGTCCAGAATTTAGAAACCTATATTCTAGATCCTCTACTTGTCGGCAACTCTGTAAAAGTTTCTCCCTTATATCAATTGCTGGCAGTCTTGGGTGGCGCACAGGTTCTAGGAATTATTGGTGCATTAATTGTTCCACCTTGGATAGCAGGAATGGGCGTACTCTTGGAAAACTTATATGTCAAGCCTAAATTGATTGCCGAAGGACATCAAGATATTAGCAATTAACAATTAACGAGTGGCAAAATTCAGGTAATGTAAAGACTAAAGGGTGGATTCAGTATAGTTCTTATGAATATGGATATAAAAAATGGTTTTGTCGCCACAGTAGGCAATACACCTTTAATTCGGCTCAACAGCTTTAGTGAAGAAACAGGCTGCGAATTATTAGGTAAAGCAGAGTTTCTTAATCCTGGTGGTTCAGTAAAAGATCGTGCTGCTCTTTATATTATTGAAGATGCGGAAAAAAAAGGACTACTTAAACCAGGGGGAACTGTAGTTGAAGGAACAGCAGGTAATACGGGAATCGGTCTGGCGCACATTTGCAATGCCAAGGGATACAAATGTCTAATTATCATTCCTGAAACTCAGTCTCAAGAAAAGATTGATACCCTAAAAACTCTTGGTGCCGAAGTGCGCCTTGTTCGGGCCGTCCCTTATAAAAATCCTAATAATTACGTTAAGATATCAGGACGGGTAGCAGCCGAGATGGACAACGCTATCTGGGCAAACCAGTTTGAAAATTTAGCCAACCGTCAGGCACATTACGAAACCACAGGGGCAGAAATTTGGTCGCAAACCGAAGGCAAAATTGATGCTTGGGTGGCTGCTACTGGCACAGGAGGAACTTATGCGGGAGTATCAATGTATCTTAAAGAGCAAAATCCTGATGTTCGCTGTGTAGTTGCCGATCCTATGGGTAGTGGTCTTTACAGCTACATCAAAACAGGAGAAATTAATCCCGAAGGAAATTCTATCACTGAAGGAATTGGCAATAGTCGCATTACAGGCAATATGGAAGGTGCGCCCATTGATGATGCGATTCAGGTTGATGACCAAGAATGTGTCCGCGTTATCTATCAGTTGCTCAACAAAGAAGGCTTATTTATGGGCGGTTCTGTGGGGATTAATGTCGGTGCAGCCTTAGCTTTAGCAAAACAAATCGGTCCTGGTCATACTATAGTTACGGTACTATGTGATGGTGGAGCAAGATATCAATCTCGTCTGTATAACCAGGAATGGTTAGCCTCTAAAGGTTTATCTGTATAGACAATAGTTCTTCTATCTTTTTTATTAAGACTTGACGGTGTACTAGTACTAAAAAAAGCCTAGTTATTAACACAGCTAACAGAAAAAACTCAATAATATTTAAAACTATTTAAAATTTTCATAATTTTATTCTCGATCAATTCTATGGCTGGCTTCCCAGCCTAGAATGGCAGTTTTGCGCTCTGCTCCCCAACGATAGCCACCAAGTTCCCCAGAGCCTCGAATCACCCTATGACAAGGAATGAGATAGCCGATCGGGTTTTTCCCCACAGCATTGCCTACCGCTCTGCTAGCGGTAGGGCGATCGATCATTTCAGCAATAGTTTGATAAGTTGTAATTTCTCCAAATGTTACTTGCAAAAGCGCACGCCAAACCTGAATCTGAAAATTAGTTCCCTTGACTAAAAGCGTTAGTGATTTTTGCTCTTGCAGGTTTGCTGAATGGAAAATCCGATCGCATAAGGCTTGAGTAGCGTTTTGGTTATGAATTATTTCGGCATTTGACCAAGACTGTTTTAGGATTTGTTCGGGCGTTTGCTGATTGACCAGATCTAAAAAATGAAGATTGCAAACACCACGAGCAGTTGTAGCAATTAAAGATTGACCAAACGGGGTATCGTGAACACCATAATAAATTTGCAAACCCATTCCACCTGTTTTGTATTCACCAGGAGACATTGCTTCTAAGCTTACAAATAGGTCATGTAATCGTCCTGGACTAGATAATCCGACATCTAATGTCAAATCCAATAAGCTGTTGGTTAGATTGATTTTTGATTTAGCATATTCGAGGTTCAGATACTGCAAAAAACGTTTGGGGCTAATACCAGCCCATTGAGTAAATAATTTTTGAAAATGGTATTCGCTAAGTCCAATGTGTTGTGCCACAGTGGAAAGATCGGGTTGACTCAGGTGATGTTGACGAATAAAAGCGATCGCCTTGGCAATTTTTTGATAATCTTCATGTTGTATAGATACCTGCATTTTTACCCTTGTTCTTGTATTCTAAGCCCAGGTTGTAACTTTCTTACTCTATCAGTGGTGTCGGCTCAAAACCACCCGTTTCTTGCTCTGTGCGATGCTCCCGTGGGTAGTAGATAATCATTATCCAGACTAAGATTTACCCTCTGCCGAGCCAACTACAGGCAATTGGGCTAATGCCATTGCTACCTCTGCCTCACTATATTCTGTATCGTGCAGCAACCCCGCTTGATAATCCATATATGCCTGCATATCAAAGTGACCGTGACCGCACAGGTTAAATAGAATAGTTTTGCTGACTCCTTCTTCCTTACAGCGCAGGGCTTCATCGATCGCACCTTTAACCGCATGATTAGCTTCAGGCGCAGGCAAAATACCTTCTGTACGGGCAAAGATAGTACCCGCAGCAAAACAACTGAGCTGCTTTTCAGCGCGGGCTTCAATCAGCCCAAGATCGAGAATATGACTTAGCAAAGGTGCCATGCCATGATAGCGCAATCCACCAGAATGAATTCCTTCTGGCACGAAAGAATTACCCAGGGTGTGCATCTTTGCAAGCGGGGTCAGATGAGCCGAATCGCCAAAATCATAAGTATATTTACCTTTAGTTAGGGATGGGCAAGCAGCAGGTTCGACTGCTATAAATTTAATTGGCGATCGCTCTTTTCGCAAGTTCGCACCCATAAACGGAAAGGCAATGCCAGCAAAATTACTGCCTCCACCCGTACAGCCTACTGAAATATCGGGATAATCACCCGCCTGTTCTAATTGTGCCAATGTCTCCTGACCGACGATGGTTTGATGGAGTAGTACGTGGTTGAGAACGCTACCTAAAGCATATTTGGCGCGGTCATCTTGGGCTGCTACCTCTACCGCTTCACCGATGGCAATTCCCAGGCTGCCGAGACTGTCGGGATTCTCTTGGAGGATTTTGCGCCCTGCATTAGTTTGGTTGCTGGGGCTAGCTATCACCTGGGATTCAAAAGCTTCCATTAAAGCACGACGATAAGGTTTTTGTTCATAGCTAATTTTGACCATATAGACTTCTACTTCAAGTCCAAATAAAGCACCAGCAAAAGCTAGGGAAGAACCCCACTGACCCGCACCAGTTTCGGTGATTAGTCGTTTAACTCCTGCCTGTTTGTTGTAGTAAGCTTGAGGAACAGCCGTGTTTGGTTTGTGGCTGCCAGTAGGACTAACACCTTCGTATTTATAGTAGATTTTGGCAGGAGTATCGAGGGCTTTTTCCAGCCGTCGGGCGCGATAAAGGGGAGTCGGTCGCCACTGACGGTAAATCGATTGTACTTCTTCGGGAATTTCAATCCAGCGATCGCTACTTACTTCCTGTTTAATCAACTGTTCGGGAAACAAAGGTTCTAAGTCAGCAGGAGCGATGGGCTGACCCGTACCAGGATGCAGCACTGGAGGCGCGAGAGTAGGAAGATCGGCTTGAATATTGTACCAAGCCGTAGGCATCTGGCTTTCTGACAAGGTGTACTTGATTGTGTCCATTGAGCGAATCCTGTTTAGTTTTCAGTAATTTCAATCTTAGATTTATTTGGAGATTGAATGATCAATGGTTCGGACAATTTTTGTAAAAGAGAGAAAAAAAGCCATCCACTGAATTAAGGTAAAAGTGTTGAAAGATTACCTGCAATGGATAGCGTCAAAACAATTATACAAAGCTTACTGATCTCGATGGGGGATTTAACACATCCTCAAAAGAAATTTATCTTGACCTTATTTTCAACTCTGCTTGTAGGTTGCGGTAGAGCTAATTTTGTTAACTTAAGTCGTTATAGTCAAATCAGTGAGCGAACATATCGGCGACAATATCAACGTTCTTTTAACTTCATCCAATTCAACCAAAAGCTAATAGAGCAAGCAATTGACTCTAAATCAGAGGTAATCTTAGCGGTAGACTGTTCTTTTATTCCCAAAAGTGGAAAACGAACCTATGGTCTGGATCGCTTTTACAACGGCAGTGCATCAAGAGCAGAGAAAGGATTAGAGATTTCGGCAATGGCAGTAGTAGATGTAGGCAAAAAAAGGGGATACAGCCTCAGTGTTCAGCAAACACCAGCCAAGAACTCATCTTTAGAGAAAAATGAGCAACCAGAAACGACTAGGATTAATCACTATCTAGCTCAATTAGAAGTAACTGTTCCTTATTTACCCAGCTCCTTTGGAGCAAAAGTAACAAGTAGCAGATAACAGATAGCAATTAAGTAACTCCGAAGTTGGTCTAAAGCGCAGAGCCTGAAAGGCTCAGATCGTCGTCGAAGACGACTGGCAACGCGCAAGCGTTGCGCTCTTTAAAGACGAAAAAAAATAAAACACATTTCTTTGTTTCAATCCTCTTGTTTTAACGAGAGGTAAAATTGCTACTTGCTACTTGCTACTTGCTACTTGTGAACCAGCTCCCTTCGCTATGTAGTCAGTGATGGATTCTACAGCAAAATTAAATGGGTCGAAGGAGTCACCAACCTCAAGCTAGAAGCAATCGGAAAATTACGACGGGATGCCAATTTACGTTATCCCAACCGAGAAGAATATTCAGGAAGAGGACGACCTCGTAAGTATGGCAAAAAAGTCGATTTAACCAACCAAAATAACTTTGAGTTGGTCACTCAATTATCTAACGGTATAGATCTTTACACCGCCGTTGTTTGGTCTATCAGTCTTAAACGCCAAGTTCGGATAGTCTATTTACTCAATAATTCAGCTTCTTCAAGCTATGCTGTTTTATTTTGCACTCATCTTGAGCTTGATGCTTACTCGATTTATCTCTACTATAAATCTCGCTTCCAAATCGAGTTTGTGTTTCGTGATAGTAAACAGTTTACAGGGTTAGCTGATTGTCAGGCTCGCGATCTAAGCAAGCTTGATTTTCATTTTAATGCTTCACTCACTGCGCTCAATCTTGCCAAATTGGATACTGTTCAACAGCATAATTGTTCGACTAATTTTGTTTTTTCAATGGCAAGTTACAAACGCCGTGCGCTTAACTACCATCTGCTTGAACGATTTATTGACAAGTTAGATCTAGAGCCTACTTTAATTAAATCCCATCCCAATTACTCAAACCTTTATGACTACGGAGCTATTGCTGCCTAATTTTGTCCGAACCATTGATTAAAGAAGAACATGGAAATTAAAATTGTAACTGTAAAAGAAAATAGGATACCTGAATCTATAAAGCCAGTATTAGTTGTTCCCCAATCTACGAGCGTTACATTAGAGAAAATTTTTACTGAGTTTCTTCAATTGGAAGTAGGAGATGGCGCAGCCTCGATCGACACTATTCGTTCCTATGTTTCTCAAACTAAACAATACCTGGACTGGTGTAAGGATAATTTACTACAACCTCTCGAAGCAGAAGCAGAAGATATTAAACTATATCGACAATATCTAGTTCAATCTGGCTATCAAAACAGTACGATTGCCACTAAGCTTAACATTGTCAGGATATTTTACAAGGCAGCATTAACTCATGGATTAATTAAAAATAATCCCGCACAAAACATCAAAGCACCCAAAGATAGGAAGGACCCTGCTGCTCGGATTACCTTTATGGAAACAGAAGAGTTAAAGTTTTTACTCGACCATATTCAATCTCAATTAAACGAAGCTAAAACCAATAAACAAAAACTAGTACTCCTGCGCGATCGCATTTTAATTGGCATTATGAGTTTAGAAGGATGCAGAACAGTTGAGATGCACTCCTTAAAGATAGAAGATATTGTCGTCAGACAAGGAATAAAAACTGGATTACAAGTATCAGCTAAACGAGCTAGCCGAGTTGTTCCTTTAACGGATAATTTAACTACTCAATTAAATAAATATTTAGAGGTAAGGCAAAAAGTTTTGAGACGAAAAATCAAACCCAACGATAATGTCTTTGTATCCCTGAGCAACAACAGCAAAGGAAAGCAACTATCAAGACGCAGCATTAGAGCTATTATTGATGGCTATTTGAAAGATGCCAATCTAAAACATACTCCTGGTCGAACACATTCAGCAATAAGATATCCATCTATCTTGCTCTGAACAAACATCTTATGGTCGTGTGTCAGTAACATAGTTGCTTGTTTAATCGTAGCTGGTACTCTTGAGAGCCATCGTAATGACTCGATTTGCTGGATATTTTCTGCACTGTAAAGAGCCGCATCTGCCACAAACAGATCGAGGTGTAAACTTTTGACTTCTACTCCCATCTTCTTCGCTGCTGTCAGTGCCACAGTAACGAATACTTTGGTTACTCCTGCTTGGTACAATTTATCTAATGCCCTACCAAGGCAATCATCATTTAAGTGTTCTGGCAATATCCCTTCACCTAACAAATGTTCTGTTGCTTTGCCTTGAAAAAACTTCTCAAATAAATATAAAGGAGAGCTGATCATCCCTAGACTATTGAGAATCATCGCTTTTACTGCTTGTCCTGTAGTCACTTTTTGGTTGCCATGTTGTGAGATAGCCTTATCGATTTGTGTGACTAATCCAATCTCATCAATTATCCCTGCGATGATTCCGCAGTGATCTAGGTCTTTTACTTTGATTTGTGCTGTTGATGGTGTCATGATTTTCAACATACCATCAACTTTTTCTCTAATTGAGACTCATTTGATACTTCTTCCTTATCTCTCAAATTAATTCTTCCGTCTCTCTCTTATTTCTGCGGAATGTCGGCCTTAACTAAACTGAAACAAGACCACCACAACCGTATTGAGAAACAAGAAAACAAATTATATGGTATTGGAACAAAGCCAAAATTTGCGATCGGTCAACGGGCACTGCTGATCCAATCAGACCAAGGTAACGTTTTATGGGACTGTATTAGCCTCATTGATGACAAAACAATTGAGCAAGTCAATGAGCTTGGTAGACTAAGCGCGATCGCCATTTCTCACCCTCACTACTATGGATCGGCTGTTGAGTGGGCAAAAGCTTTTGATGTACCTCTTTATCTCCATGAAGCGGATAGTCAGTGGGTGATGCGTCCCGATTCTATAATCGAGTTTTGGCAAGGAAATACCCTTAAGCTGCAACAGGATCTAACCCTGATAAGAGCAGGAGGTCATTTTGAGGGTGGTACTGTATGCCATTGGGCATCAGGTACAAATGGATTAGGCACGCTTTTGACTGGGGATGTAATTTAAGTTGTTGCCGACAAGCGTTGGGTAAGTTTTATGTATAGCTATCCTAATCTTATTCCCCTTCCAGCTTCTAAAGTTAGGCGTATCGCAAGTGCTGTAGAAACTTACACATTTGACCGTCTTTATGGTGCTTGGTGGAATTCGGTGATTTTATCTAATGCCAAGGCTAGTGTTCGACGTTCTGCCGAACGTTATATCAAAGCAATTGAAGGAAAAGGTATTGAATAGACATAAGGTTCGTCAACAGTATCACACGCTACAAAAACACCAATTTTCTCGCCTATGTCTAGATAGATGTAACCGCTACTCTTCTATGGAAATCAAAAGCTTACGCAGCAGCATATTCAATGTTTTAAGCTCTGAGTCTTCCAAAACACTAAGAATATGATGTCCATTCTCGACATGAGCTTCTACTGCCTTCTCGATTAAATTAAAACCTTTATCAGTCAAATGAATTAGTAGGCCTCGGCGATCGCTTGGGTCTCGAATGCGTTCTACAAGTTCTGCTTTTTCCAAGCCGTCAATACGATGGGTCATTGTTCCAGATGTGACCATCATTGAGTTATATAACTCGGTTGGCGAAAGTTGATAGGGCTTACCTGAGCGACGGAGTGTAGCCAAAACATCAAATTCTCCAGGATTTAAATCAAATTTAGCTAATGTTTGGCTAATTTCTCTGGTTAAATGTTTAGCTAGCCGTGGTGTTCTACCTAATATACCCATTGGCGAAGCATCTAATTGAGGACGCTCTTTTTGCCACTGCGCCAAAATTTTATCAACTAGATCGTTAGCCATTAAAACTTATTGTATAGAGTCTCGATTTTAATAATCTTAACACCAAGATAAAGACTGCCTGACATCTAGATCTGGAAAATAGTTTTGAGATCGAGTATCTTTATGTCAAGATAAATCTTATAATATCGATATCAAGTATCTTAACATCAAGATAAATTATGAATGCTCCTACAGGTCGTTTATCTAATATACTGCTAACAGCTTTAGCACCGATTTCCTGGGGAACGACCTACGCTGTGGCGACAGAATTCTTACCGCCTAACCATCCGTTATTAGTGGCTTCAATGCGATCGCTTCCCATTGGACTTTTACTCACTATTGGTCTGAGAAAGCTACCTAAAGGTGACTGGTGGTGGAAGATCTTGATTTTGGGCGGTCTAAATATTGGCGTTTTCCAAGCACTGTTGTTTGTGGCAGCCTATCGCCTTCCTGGGGGTGTAGCAGCTACAGCGGGGGCGATTCAACCCTTGTTAGTTGGACTGTTCGCCTGGCAGATATTGAGCGTAAAACCTTCTAAAATATTTATTTTTGCCGCGATCGCAGGATTCATTGGCGTTGGTCTATTAGTACTCGAACCTGGCGCCAAGCTTGACACTATCGGCATTATTGCAGCACTAGGTGGTGCGGTCGCTATGGGACTGGGTACTGTGCTGGTAAAACGATGGAAGCCTAGGGTTTCTCTAATGGTCTTTACCGCATGGCAGCTAACCGTCGGTGGACTAATTCTGCTGCCAATTGCTTTAATAACCGAGGGAACATTTGCCGAACTGACGAGGATTAATTTGTGGGGCTTTATCTATCTAGGACTGATTGGCACTGGACTTGCCTACGCACTTTGGTTTCGCGGAATTAGTAAGCTTAACCCTACGGCTGTCTCATATTTGGGGCTACTAAGTCCTGTGGTCGCAACGTTGATCGGATATGTTTTTTTACAGGAGACTTTTACAGCGATTCAACTAATTGGGGTGGCAACTATATTAGTTAGCGTTGTTATTGGGCAGCAGGCTAGCTCTCCTAAAAACAAAGATGCATCTAAAGGTTCTTCCTCTGCTAAATCAACACGCAAAGTATAAAAATATAATTCTCAAATTTATTATGTCTCAAGAAATACAGCGTATCAATCCACCCGAACTGGGAAGTCCGTCTAATTTCGGCTTTACCAACATTGCGATCATACCTCCCGATCGAACTCTCATTTTTATTGCAGGACAAGGTGGTCGAGATGAACAGGGAAATCTAGGTGATTTTGAAGCTCAACTTAAGCAAGCTTTTACTAGTCTCCGTAAGGCTTTAGCAGCAGCAGACGCAACTCCAGAGCAGGTCGTGAAAATTACGGTACTTTCGGTTAATCACGATGCTGAAAAACAGAAGCTGATTTCAGCAGAACGAAATGCCATGTGGCCAGACGATCTAATCAAACCAGCTAGTACTTTAATACCCGTGCCTCGACTAGCGGGGGATGGTATGTTGTTTGAAATAGATGCGATTGCTGCAATTTCCAAGCCTGAAAAACCTTAAATGTATCCTATTTTCGCTTTGGAACTTCTGACTTCTGACTACATGCAGATATGCCCTAAAGGATTAGTTGCGGCGAACTATGCGCCTTACCTTCGGTCTCAAAGCGGTATGCTTTAGCACAAGTCCTTTATGACTTCGAGCGTTACCGTTGAATTTAATTTTGTCCAACTAGTTAATAGTTCCCATCTCAGTCAAACCATTTACCCCAATCTATTATGTCTATCCAAACTCCCGTTAAAGTTTTAATCGTTTACTATTCTCTTTATGGTCACACTTTAGAGCTAGCGCGAGCCATTGAAAAAGGGGCAAAGACAATTCCTGGCGTGGAAGTTGTCTTCCGTCGCGTAGAAGAATTTGAGCAAGTCAAGCAAAAGGCGATCGACGGTAATGAAGCTGCTCAAAAGATCTGGGAACAGCAGCAGGATATTTCTATCTGTTCTTTAGATGATTTACGTTCGGCTGACGCGGTTATTTTTGGTACGCCAACTCGCTTTGGAAATATGTCATCTCAACTTAAACAGCTATTTGATTCAATGACCAGCCTTTGGCTTAATGGCGAAATGGAAGGCAAGCCAGCAGGTGTTTTCATTTCTACAGCCAGCACTCATGGTGGTCAAGAAACCACCCTACTCACGATGATGGTGCCGCTGATTCATTTAGGCATGATTATCGTGGGCGTACCGTATTCTGTCCCTGGCATGATTCACACCGAAGCGAGAGGAGGCACACCCTATGGTCCGACGACAATTGCAGGGGCAAAAGGTGAACTTGAGCCAAAGTCGGAAGATTTAGAAATGGCTAGTGCTTTGGGAAGCCGAGTTGGAGAAGTAGCAATCAAGCTCAAAAATTGAGAAGTATTAATGAATAACTATATTTGTATTACCTGTGGGACGCAATTTGCTCAAACTGCTAAACTATTAGAATTAACTAGCTCTTCGAGTGCGTAAATCAATAATTTCAGTGACAAGATCTTCTGGAGTTTGTTCTGACTTAATGGCGATATGTAGATCGGCTTGGGCATAAAGAGAGCGGCGAGTTGCTAATAATGATTCGAGTTGATTGGCTAGAGGTCTACTGCTATCGTCCGCTAGTCTTCGATTGAGTAAATTTAAGTCAGCATCAAGCCAAACGATCGAGCCAGTACGAAGATAATTCCAGTTTTCAGGTCTTTGAACGATTCCACCACCAGTTGCGATCGCACTTCGGTGATAAGTAGATATCTTTCTCAAAGTTTGACTTTCTAATTCGCGAAATCTTGCTTCTCCTTCTATAGCAAAAATCTCAGTAATAGTTTTTTGGGCTAATTTTTCAATTGCCACGTCGATATCAAAAAAACAATAATCTAATTTCTCGGCGAGTAACTTACCAACGGTGGTTTTTCCCGATCCCATCATTCCAATTAGATAAATGTTGCTTTGTCTTAGTTGTCTATCCATATGTTAAAAACTACATTAGTTTACATTGAGCATGATGGCGCAGCAGATGATCGCATAAGACTAGAGCTACCATAGCTTCAACCATAGGAACAGCTCTAGGTAATACACAAGGATCGTGTCTGCCTTTAGCAGCTAAAGTTGTTGATTCACCTGATTTAGTAACGGTATGCTGTTCTTTACCGATAGTGGCGGTGGGTTTAAAAGCAGCCCGAATAACAATATTTTCGCCGTTAGCAATACCTCCTTGGATTCCCCCCGAACGATTGGTTATTGTGCGAGTCTTGCCGTTTTCATCAAGATAATACTCGTCGTTGTGTTCGCTTCCTGTCATGGTTGTTCCCGCAAACCCCGAACCAATTTCAAATCCTTTGGTAGCAGGTAAAGACATCATACCTTTGGCTAAATCTGCCTCTAATTTATCGAAGACTGGTTCGCCTAAACCTTGAGGGACATTGCGGGCGACACATTCAACTACACCACCCAGAGAATCTTTATCTCTTCTGGCGCGATCGATCTCATCGATCATTTTTACGGCACATTCATCATTAGGACAGCGAACAATATTGCTTTCAACTTGTTCTAGAGTAACAATACTACTATCTACTACCGCTTCTAGATCTTTAATCCGTTTAACGTAAGCAACTATTTCAATCCCAGCTACTAAGTAAAGAATTTTTTTGGCGATCGCACCTGCTGCGACTCTGCCAATGGTTTCTCTAGCCGAAGAACGACCACCACCTTGCCAATTACGAATGCCGTATTTAGCATCGTAGGTAGCATCAGCATGGGAAGGGCGATATTTTACTGCCATCTCATTGTAATCTTGCGAGCGAGCATCTTTGTTTCTAACCAAGATTGAAATTGGTGTTCCTAAAGTTTTTCCTTCAAAAACTCCAGAAATAATTTCACAGGTATCACTTTCTTTCCTGGGGGTAGTGATCTTACTTTGTCCTGGTTTTCTGCGGTCTAATTCTACTTGAATTTCTGCTGCTGATATTTCAAGTTGCGGGGGACAACCATCAATGACTACACCAACGCCACCGCCATGGGATTCACCAAAGCTAGTGATGCGAAATAAATGTCCGAATGTACTACCCATGATTATTTTCCTTTGAATAATTTAGAGGTGAAATAGTAGATTGCCCCTACGAATAACAAACTTGTTGCAGACTATCAAAAAAGCTAGGATAAGAAATATTGGCTGCGGTAGCATCTTCGATCATAGTTTTTCCTGAAGCCCCTAAAGCTGCTACTGCCAAACTCATGGCAATCCGATGGTCGTCATGACTTGCTACTTCTGCACCTGATAGAGGATGTCCGCCTTGAATTTCTATGCCATCGGGATATTCGGTAATTTTTGCTCCCATATAACTCAATTGAGTAGCCATTACTGAGAGGCGATCGCATTCTTTTACCCTTAACTCAGCAGCATCTTTAATAATCGTTGTTCCTTTAGCAAAAGCAGCAGCTACGATAATAATGGGAATTTCATCAATTGAGCGCACAGTTAATTCTCCTGCTATTTCGCATCCATTTAGGGAACTGTAACGAACGCGCAAATCAGCAATTGGTTCTCCTGCGACAGTTCTTTCTTTTTCTAGGGTAATATTTGCCCCCATGAGGTTTAAAACATCTAAAATCCCCGCTCTTGTGGAGTTAATCCCAACATTGGTCAAGACTAGTTTTGAATTAGGAACAATAGAAGCAGCTACTAACCAAAACGCTGCCGAACTAATGTCTCCAGGGACTATAATCGCTTGTCCTTGTAAATCTTTACCACCAGTTATAGTAACGCTGTTAGTTTCGGAGTCGATTTGGAGATCCGCACCAAAAGCTTTTAGCATTCTTTCGCTATGATCTCTAGATTTTGCTGGTTCTGTTATCGTAGTCGCTCCTTCGCTCATCAATCCCGCTAAGAGAATACAAGATTTGACTTGAGCCGAAGCTACAGGAGAATGATAGTGAATGGGACGTAATTTTTTTCCTTTAATTGCCAAAGGTGCTAAATTGTTGTTTTGTCTGCCCCAAATTGTCGCTCCCATTTGAGTTAAGGGTTTTACTACGCGAGACATAGGACGAGAACGTAAAGAGCGATCGCCACTTAGGGTAAAGAAACAGTTAGGTTGAGCCGCTAAAATTCCTAACATCAAACGCATCGTAGTCCCTGAGTTCCCAGCATTTAGAAGATCTAATGGCTCTTGTAGTTTTTCCCAACCACCAGTAACCATAATTTCCTCGGCAGTGAGATCGGAAATCTCTGCACCTACTGAACGCAGACATTTAGCGGTACTAATTACATCTTCTCCTAATAATAATCCCCGAATTCGAGTTTCTCCTAATGCTAGAGCACCAAACATTAGGGCACGGTGCGAAATAGATTTATCGCCGGGAATAGCTAACGAACCTTTTAATGACATTCCTAAAGTAGGAGGTTGAATAGTTATGTCAGTTGTGTTGTAAAAGTCAATTAGATTGACGGTGAGATCGAGCATGAGGTTTGTTTTATCAATCTTTTTTAGGATCGAGCTTGAAAACTATATAAACACAAGCAAGATTTATGGCTTGAACCTATAGTTTCTAAGGTCAGGCAGCTTTTTACCAGTGAAGATTAGGATTTTATGAAATACTTTCGAGCGCACTAATACAATTTTTCTGAGTTTGGTTCGATAACAGCTTTTCGCTTGATTTCAGCTTTATTCAGTTTATCAATAATGTTTTTTTTAAACCTCCCAAACTTCACTGGTGAAAATTTTTGAGTTATTTAGGATGAGAATAATCATTTGTACCTTATTACTTTTGTAACTAAATAGATGAAACAGTAGTGAATCAAGAAGATAGAGAAAAACGCGTAGTTATCAAGGTCTCAATGCCGAGTTCCTTAAAATTTCAATTTAAGGTTCGATGTACCCAAAAAAATTTAACCATGAGTAAAGTTTTAGAGGAATCGATCAAAAAATGGATACAAGCTGATGCTCCTACTAATGATTTTATCTTAGAGCCAGTTAAAGAAGAAGATGAAGATCTCAAAGGATATATTTCCAAATGTCTTAAAACTCGCTTTAAAATCTTCTGTATTCAAAAGGGAATTACGATGCGTTCTGCTTTATACAATTTAATCGAGCGCTGGATCGAAACAGAAGCTTGCTAATAACAAAATATACAATGATTTTCAAAAAACTAGCTTAATTGTCAATTGTTAATATTTTTTCTACTTCCCTCCTCGGATCTAAATATGCTTTACTCGATAACTGACCTTATCTGAAATAACTGCTAAGTAAGCAGTGAATTGATTAATTGATGACGAACATTATGCTTTTAGCTTACAAAATATTATGTCTGGATTAGCTTTTCAAGACCAAAAAAAAAAGGTCGATAACGACAAGAATGAGAAATTATCAAAGTTCGTGGGTGTCATGCGCTTTGTAGTGCCTATAGTTTTCTTATTATTCGGTATCGGCATTGGCATTCGCTATTATCTTGCGGGACAAACTAAAGATAACTCACTAGAGTTAAGCGGCAGAATTGAAGGTCACGAAACCGATGTCGGAGCAAAGTTAGGAGGAAAAATTGAAAACATCGCAGTCAGAGAAGGCGATCTTGTAGCTTCGGGTCAGGTTATTGCCCAGCTTGACGATGCCGAACTTCAAGCTCAACTAAAAGGTGCAGAAGCTCGTCTTCAAGCCGCACGGCAAGATGTAAATCAAGCACAACTAGAAATTGAAGTAATTAACAGTCAAATAGATGAAGCACAACTCAGTCTCCGCCAGTCTAGCGACGATGCTGTAGGAGAGATCGCTCGCGCCCAAGCCAAAGTAGCCGCCGCACGAGCGCAACTATCGCAAGCCCAGTCAGAAGCCAAACAGGCTCAAGCCCAAAAACGTCTGGCTCGAGCCGATCTCAACCGCTACGAGCCTCTAATTGCTGAAGGAGTGATTACCCAACAGCGGTTCGACCAGAGCCAAACTAACTTTGATACTTCTAAAGCAACCCTCAGAGCCAGTCAAGCTGCTGTTGTTGCCGCTCGAAGACAAGTAAATGTCTTTTTAGCCGAACTGACTCAAGCCAAAACCAGCAGTTTTAATCCTCAAATTAACCAAGCCAAGCTAACAGGTTTAAACAAACAACTAGCTCAAAGTAATGCACAGGTAGAGGCTGATAAGGCAGATGTCGAAAATGCCAAGGCAGCAAAAGCCGAAATTGTCGCCAAGTTAGACGATCTTCAAATTGTCAGCCCCATCAATGGGGTAGTGCTGGCAAGAACTACCGAACCAGGTGAAGTAGTTGCCAGTGGGACGAATTTAATGACTATTGTCAATCTCAACAATTTATATTTGCGGGGTTATCTTCCTGAAGGAGAAATTGGCAACGTGCGAGTCGGACAACCAGCCCAAATATTTTTAGATTCTGCTCCCGATCGCCCCTTAGATGCCAGTGTAACCAAAGTTGATGCCGAAGCTTCCTTTACCCCAGAAAACATTTATTTCCGCAGCGATCGCGTAGACCAGGTGTTTGGCTTGAGACTCAATATCGATAACCCCAATGGATTCGCCAAACCAGGTATGCCCGCTGATGGGGAAATAATTACCCAACCAGAAGAGGGCGAACATAATGAATCATAACTCGACACTCGCTCCCGACTCTAACCAAGCGGCGATCGCCGATAACGTGGCAATTAAGATCGAAGGGCTACACAAGCATTACGGTAAGCTGGTGGCGGTAAAAGGCATTGATTTTAGCGTTTGTCAGGGAGAAATTTTTGGCTTAATCGGACCCGATGGCGCGGGGAAAACCACCACTTTTCAGATTTTAGCAGGAGTGATGAAAGCAACTGCAGGAAAGATTGAAGTTTTGGGCAAAACCCCCAGCCAAGCAAGATTGGAAATTGGCTATCTGACGCAAAAGTTTTCACTCTATCAAGATTTGAGTATTGAAGAAAATTTACGTTATAGTGCTGGCCTGCGTCAGTTGGCAAAATCTACATATCGCGAACAAAAAGCCAGACTGCTAGGCTTATTTGACTTGGAGGGCATTCCTCATCGTCTGGCAGGTCAGCTTTCGGGAGGAATGAAGCAAAAACTAGCCCTCTGTTGTGCTTTAATTGCCCAACCGCAAATTTTATTGCTCGACGAACCGACTACTGGGGTAGATCCCGTGTCCCGTCGGGAGTTTTGGGATTTACTAGCTACAGTAGCTGCCGAAGGAGTAACTATTGTCGTAGCGACTCCCTATTTAGATGAAGCAGAACGCTGTCATAGCATTGCTTTGATCTATCAGGGTGAAATTCAACAACTCGGTACTCTAACTCAATTAAGAGACAGTCTAGGTCTACATCGACTTGAAGTAAGAGCCGAAAATTTGCCTGCTGTCGAAGAGAACTTATCTGCTTCTAAGGAAGCGCGAGAAGGAGCTACTATTGTCGATCTGCAATCCTTTGGCGATCGCCTGGACGTTTTAGTTACCGATGTCTCACAAGGCAGCAGCCAGATTCGCCAAATATTATCTCAACAGCAACTAAAATTAGCAAGTCTTGAAGCAGAGGAACCCACCTTAGAAAATGTCTTTGTGACCCGCCTGAGACAACAAGGTTCGGATCCGACCTATATTCCTTTTCCTCGATATCGCGGTGGCAGTAAAGATGGCATAGAAACAGAAACTTCTGTCGCTCGTAAAACTGCCATCGGTGCGTCTAATTTACAAAAAACCTTTGGAGATTTTCGAGCGGTAAAAGGGATCGATATAGAAGTAAAATATGGCGAAATTTACGGTTTGCTAGGGGCAAATGGAGCGGGGAAGACGACCACAATTAAAATGCTGTGTGGTTTGCTGCCGTCTAGTGCGGGTAACATGACTTTGGCAGGTCAGACAGAAAATTTGCACAGTTCGCAAGTGCGATCGCGCCTCGGCTATATGAGTCAGAAATTTACGCTGTATGACGATCTTTCTATCAAACAAAATCTCGAATTTTACTGTGGTGTATATGGCATTCCCCGTAAGTTACGTCAAGAAAAAATTAACTGGGTGTTAACAACCTGTGGTTTGGTAGGCAGAGAAAACACCATCACCAGAAGTCTTCCCGGCGGCTGGAAGCAGCGCGTTGCTTTTGGTGCCTCGGTGATGCACGAACCAGAAATCTTATTTTTAGACGAACCCACTTCTGGAGTCGATCCTTTGGCGCGACGGCAATTTTGGCGGTTAATTCGCGATTTTGCCCGTGAGGGAACGGCAATACTGGTGACTACCCATTACTTAGAAGAAGCCGAAAACTGCAATCGCATGGGTTTTATGGTGGCAGGAGAAATTGTCGCTCAGGGATCTCCCAGTCAAATAAAAGCCCAACAGCCAGGACAGTTGATCGAGATGGTGCTGTCGGATACTCAAAAAGCTTCGGACTTACTCAAAACCCAACTAGAGTCCTGGCAAGTCTCGATTTTTGGCGATCGCCTCCATGTGGTGCTGGAACACCCAGAACGAGAATTATCTCAGTTAAAGCAAAGTTTAGTAGAGCATCACCTAGATATTCATTCAGAACGAGCCATTCCTTTTTCTCTAGAAGATGCCTTTATCAGTATCGTCCAAAGATCGGCAAAACAATAAGTTTCAGTAGGCAATCATGAACAAAGTCTTAGCTCAATTTATCAAAGAATTAAATCAGTTTAGGCGCGATCGCCTCACCGTGGCTTTGGCGTTGATTTTGCCTGTAGGCGTGCTGTTGATCTTTGGCTATGCTATTCGTCTAGAAGCCCAAAATATTCCTTTGAGCATTCAAGATTTTGACAATAGCTCCCTCAGTCGCAGCTATGTGGCAAGACTTTATGCCACCAATCAATTCGTTCCCGCGCCGACAGTAGGTACATCTCCCGTAACGGCACTTGATCGCGGAGTTGCCAAAGTTGTCGTGGTTATTCCCCCCGATTTTTCTCGCCAGATAAAAGCTCAAAAACCAGTTAACGTTCAGGCACTGGTAGATGGTACGGATGTAAATAATGCCAGGATTATTCAAAGCAATATCCGCGCCACGACTAGCTTTTTTATCGGTACGTTATCTACTGCATCTCCTTCCTTGCCAGCAGAAGTGGTGACTGAGTCGCGACTCTGGTTTAATCCTGGTAGAAAAGAATCTCTTTATATAGTTCCCGGGATCTATGGGGTGATTTTATGGGTTTTTCCTTCGATGCTAACGGCAATTTCCATGGTACGAGAAAAAGAACAAGGCACGATTATCCAAGTTTATGCCTCCGCTCTCAGTGCTGTAGAGTGGTTGTTGGGTAAAGGGTTGGCTTATGTGTTAGTAGCACTGGCTGAAGCGGCGATCGTTATTGGCGTTAGCGTTATCTTATTCGGACTCCGTTTGCAGGTAGAACCAACTCTCTTAATCGTCGGCACTGTGACTTATCTCATTGCCAGCGTTTCTTTTGGTTTGTTAGTGGGAACTCGCGCTAGCAATCAAACTGCTGCCGTCCAAGGTACGGCGATTGCGGGTTTTTTAACTGCTTTATTACTTTCTGGTTTTATTTATCGTCTGGAAAATATTCCCTTTCCGCTGTCGCTTATTTCTAATATCATTCCCGCCCGTTACTATATCCTCGTCACCCGCGATGCTTTTGTTAGAGGGACTGGATGGACTGGATTTTGGTATGTTCCAGCGACCGTAGCTCTACTCGGATTGACGATCGCGATTGCTGCTACTCGTAATCTGCGTCGAATGCAGTTCGACGACTGATACTAAATCCTGTTCGTATGGGTTACTTTTGTATCGCCCCCTAAATCTCCCTCGCGCGTTCCCTATCCGCGGGGTCGCTCGTCAAACTTGGGGGACTTGTAGAAGTTTTTGCTCGGTCGCGAACATAATTTCTATCAATCGGATTTAGGATAAATTTTTGAAATTAATAATTACTATTAAAAAAAATTGCTATGAACATTTTGCGTCGCATTTGGGAAAGTCGCTTTTGGAGTTTGATTCGCAAAGAAACCCAACAAATTTTGCGTAACAAACAACTAATTTTTCTGTTGATTTTTCCACCAACAATTCAATTATTAATTTTTGGCTTGGCTCTCAGTCCCGATGTCGATCGCATTAATTTGGGAGTATTGGACTACACTAACAGTAGTAAAAGTCGGGAATTAGTTTCGGCATTAACCGAAAATCAAATTTTTCAAGTTGAAACCGCTCCTAGCGACCGCGAAACCCTCAAGCGACAGGTCAGTACGGGAGAGATTACAGTAGGTTTGGTTATTCCGCCCGAATTTGACCGCGATTTAGCTTCAGCCAAAACCGCAGCCGTTCAGATAATTATTGACGGTGTCGATGCTAATACGGCTGGCATTGCTAAGGGATATATCGACCAAATTGTCAGGCAATACGGTCAAACTCTGAGTTGCGAAAAGACAGAATGCCCTATGCCGTTGGTGCAATCGCAAGTCAGATTTCTCTATAATCCTGGTTTGATTAGTAGCTGGTACTTTGTGACTGGCGTTATTGGTACGGTTTTAACCCTAACTGGTTCTTTAGTGTCTTCGATTACTTCAATCCGCGAAAAAGACGTTGGTACTCTCGAACAACTGCTAATGACGCCTGCGGCAGAAGGGGAAATTCTGCTAGCTAAAATAGTGCCGCTATTTGTTTTGTTGATGGGTGATGTGCTGCTAGCTGCTGGTTTGTCTGCTGTGGTATTTCGCATCCCGTTTCGCGGTAATTTTGGCTTATTTTTAATAATGTCGGGACTTTATGTTTTTGTCTGTATCGGTCTCGGTCTGTTACTCGCTACTATATGCCGTACCCAACAACAGGTAATTTTGACTTCTTTCTTTTTTAACGTTCCCATTCTTCAACTTTCAGGAGCGATCGCGCCAACTGAAAGTATGCCTTACGTGTTTCGGATTTTATCTTTTTTCGATCCCCTGCGTCATTATGTGGCAATCAATCGTAGCCTGATTCTTAAAGGTGTCGGTCTACAGGCAATTTTACCAAATGCGATCGCCCTAGCGATTTTTGCCGTCGTCCTGCTGACCATCAGCATTAAAAGATTTCGTTCTCAGCTTAATTAAGCATAGCTAACCCTAACCGTCAACAGCCCCTAATGCTTTGAGAGTATCGATATTGGCTGGAGACAAACCACTGATACCACTAATATTCATCCACTGATAGGGTTTTTCCACTCTCAACGTTTGAATACATTCACCGCTTTGATAATTCCACAGCTTGATGGTTTCATCTTCGCTACTACTAGCTAAGGTGCGGCAATCGCTACTAAAAGCGATCGAGTCGATTAAGGCCGTATGACCAGCTAAGGTCTTATAACATTTTCCCGTGCTGACACTCCACAATCTGATACCGTGGTCTTGGCTACAGCTAGCTAGAGTGCCACCGTCGCTACTAAAAGCAATTTCTGAATGTCCCGTTTCTTCTCGCAGAATCTGTTGACATTCTCCCGTGTCTACGCTCCAAAGTCTGATAGTTCGATCTACGCTAGTAGTAGCCAAAATCTTATCGTCGGGACTAAAAGCAACCGACCAAATCCAACTGGTATGTTTGTCAAAGGTTTTGTAACATTTACCAGTCTCCACATTCCAGAGTTTTGCCGTTCCATCAAAAGAACTACTGGCGAGTATCCGTCCATCAGAACTAAAAGCAATCGACCAAACCTCTGCTTGATGTCCTCGTAAAATTTGGATGGCTTTATTTCTACTAATATTCCACAGCCGAATCGTTCGATCTTCACTACCACTAGCTATAGTTTGACCGTCAGAACTAAAGGCAATCGAGCGGACTACCGCCTCGTGTCCCCAAAAGGTTTTTACGGTTTTACCAGTCTCCACATTCCAGAGTTTGATGCTTTTATCGCCACTACTACTGGCCAAGAAATTACCGTACTTACCAAAAGCTAACGAATAGACCCAATTGGTATGTCCGTGCAAAGTTTTTATTTCTCGTTTGGTGCCGATATCCCAAAGTCTGACCTGGCGATCGCGTCCTCCGCTAGCCAGCATTTTTCCGTCAGCACTGAAAGTAACCGATAAAGCTTGATTGCTATACCCTTGGAAAATCTTGCAGCATTTACCAGTATTGACATTCCATATTTTCACTGTCTGATCGTAACTACCACTAGCTAGATAATTTCCTTGGGAACTAAAAGCGATCGAATTGACCATATTAGAATGACCTTGAAAAACCTTCAGACATTCTCCAGTATTGATATCCCATAACCTTACTGTATGGTCGATACTGCTACTAGCTAAAAGATTGCCTTGCAAACAAAAGCGCACACATAATACTACGTTTGTATGACCAAAACCAACGCGGATACAGCTTCCAGTTGCAATATCCCATAGCCGAATCGTACCATCGTTACTGCCGCTAGCAATAGTTTGACCGTCAGGACTAAGACTAATCGAGCGTACTCCATCTCTATGCTCCTGAAAAGTCTTTTTACACTCTCCAGTCTCAATATCCCATAGCTTGATAACTCGATCCTGACTGCCACTTATTAGCTCTCGACCATCTAAACTAAAGGCAACTGAAAGTAATTCGTTAGAATGACCTTGAAAAACCTGAAGGCACTCTCCACTACTGGCATCCCACAATTTTAATTTATTATCATCACCACCACTGGCTAATGTTTTACCATCGGGACTAAACACAACCGACCAAACTTCTTGCCTATATTCTTGTAGGGTATGAAGGCATTTACCAGTGTCAATATTCCAGAGCTTGATAGTACAGTCACAGCTACCGCTGGCTAATGTTTTACCATCGGGACTAAAAGCCAGGGATACTACCCAGCCATTGTGACCTTTCAGACTGAGAACTATCTGTCCATCAGCAGAACGTCGCACCAAAATCTCACCCTTGGTATCTCCAGTAGCTAAATATTGCCCGTCAGGACTAAAGACAACTGACCAAATTCCGCCAAAAGCTTCGGCAAATAATGATTTGACTATACTTGTATTCTGAAAATTTACATTGTGCAAACAGGCTTGACGTAAATCTGCCTGCCAGACAACTAAGTCAGACAGGTCGTAAGTTCTAAGATCGATTCCGAGCTTACAAAGCAGATTGATAATGTTTCCAGAGGTATATCCAGGTTCTTTTAACGATGTTTCTCGCTGCGTCTCCAAAATTCTAGTCAATTGTAGTTCGAGACTTTTTTGACCCTTAAAAATTGTTAATAGCTTTTCGATCGCTGGTTGAAGAATGAGGCGAATTTGCGTTTCTCGCACGTACTCTTTTGCTGTAGCTTCAATTAAGGCATAGCGATGCAAGAAATGCAGCTTTTGAGTGCAAATTTCATCAAAGATTGTCTCAATCAAACGCAGGATCGTGTATTCCATCACCACTGGTTGTAGTGTAAAACAAGCCTCATTCTGCTCAATTAAAGATCTTCTCGACAGAGACTCTAAGCCTTCTAATAAATCGAGTCGCGGCACTACCGAAACTAAATTTTCTCGCAACTGAGATAGATTAAGAGGCTCTCGACTAATCGCCAACCAATAGACAATCTCTACCTCCATAGGAGATAAACGCTCGAACTGTTGGCTTATAAGATTGCGAATATCACCAAAAACTGAAGTTTCTTGGCGCAAAAAATTTTTTATGTTTCCGTCAAATAAATCGCGTATGGTAGTCGATACTATTTTTAAAGCTAAACTATTGCCATCATAATGCCTGACTAACTCATTAAATTCTACCTCCGACCCGTTAAGCCCTTTTTTTATGAGCATTTTTGCTCCTGCCTTTGGCTTTAATCCTCCTAATTTAAAAGTACAAACTGGTAGTGCTTCTCCTTCCAGCATAGCTACTTCTTTGGGTTTTTCACGAGTGGTTAGTATGAGACAGCTTTGGTGGTCTGTTGCACCTACTCGTCGGAAGAACTCGCCATATTCTTCGTATCCTTCGCGGTAGAAACCTGCTTTGCCATTACCACACAGCAGTGATTCTACGTTGTCGAGTACGATCAAGCAGCGTAAAGAGCGAAAATAATTTATCAAATAAGATATTCTTTGGCTGGTTCTTTCTGGTAGCTCGGTTTCGGTTAACTGTCCGTCGGATAAAAATTGGATTGATTCAGCCAGAAATTCATTTAATGGGGGAGCATCTCGAAAAGAACGCCAAATCAGACAATCGAAGCGATTGCCAACTTTCTGAGCCAATTTAATCGATAGGGTAGTTTTACCGACCCCCCCCATTGCTAAAATTGTTATCAGTCGGCATTTGTTCTTAAATAGCAGGTTTTCTAAAGTATTAAGCTCCGAGGTACGTCCACTAAAATCGCTAACGCTAATTGCTTCTCCCCAATCTTGACGTTTATTAGGATTGGGTTTGGCATAATCTTCTTCGATTAGCACTATTTCAAAGGCACGAAAGTAGTTTTCTAGCGAACGTCTATCTACTCCTTCTTTTGCGGCTAAGATTTTTTTGACAGTATTGATGTCAAGATCGCCAATTTCGCTTAACTTCTCGTATGTATATTTTGCTCCCCAGTTATTTTCGCATTCTAATTTCAGTTGAGCTTCTTGAAGTTTTTCTAGTCCCGTAAGAGTAAGAACTACGCCACGCTTTCTTCTTTTACCCAATTGGCTTTGGGATTTTTTTTTGGTCTTATTAATTGTTTTCCAAGTTGACATTCTTATTAAAATTAATATTTTTTTTAAATTTGTGCTTGGTAATTTTGTATTCAATAATTAATTTGATTGCCTTTTTTAGTACTTAAGTAATAAAGTGCCTCAGCCAAATCTTATTGATAAAATTTTTAAAAAAAATCTATCGATAGGCTTATATTGAGCTTATATTAAAGAAAAAGTATTTTACTTAACATTATTACTAATTAAATGTTTTGATTTTTACAAAAAAACGAAATTTACTAACTCTAAAAAGTAATTAATAATACTTTTTATCCTCTTTTATTCTGAATTACGGTACGGTATAAGTTTTGAGACTACAAAAGTGTACATTTACAGATTGTTTTAACTGAGACTTAATTCTAAGAAAAATTATTAGTTAAATTCCTAAAGATAGCTTGTGAATATTAGATACTTTTTACAAACTAAATTTAGACAAAAGAAAAACAAGTCGATATATCACAGAGGTAAATACGCGATGTTAGATTGTATAACCATCGGTGCAGGACCAGGAGGTCTTGCTTGTACCAAAGAGTTACTCGAACAAGGTTTGAGCGAAGTTATTTGTTTAGAACAAGCAGAAGATGTAGGAGGAGTTTTTGCCAAGGCTTACGATAGTCTATTATTAACTTCCTCAGCCCCTATGAGTATGTATTCCGATTTCTGGATTGGTGAAGGAAACGAACATACGTTTTGGACAAAGGAAGAAGCCGTCGATTATTGGAAGCGATATGCCGAACACTTTGGCGTTTTAGAGCGCATTCATTTTGACTCTAAAGTCGTGGCGATAATTCCTCAAGATGATGGCAGTTGGAAAGTTGAAACAGCAACTGGAGATACTTTTCTCACGCAACGAGTCGCACTGGCAATTGGTAACAATGCAGTTCCTAGTTATCCTGCGTGGAAAAACTTATTGACAGATGTTGAATATTCTCATTCTAGAGATTATTGCAACGCAGATAAATTCAAAGGAAAAAATGTATTAGTAGTTGGAGGAGGAGAATCTGGTTCGGATGTGGCATTAGAGGCATCTCGTGTTGCCAAAAATTGCTGGGTTAGTCTGCGTAGCACTACTGGATGGGTCGCACCTCGCAAAAGAGGTATCTATGCCGCCGATATTTCCACTCATCGCGGGGTGTGGGGTCTACCTCGCGATTATGGAGCAACTTTAAGCGAAGCTATCCATCAAGCAGAACTGAGCCAAAAAGACCCGATCCACGATGTTTGCGTAGAACTCAACAACAAGATTACAGCGCAAAAGGGAGTGTGGGGCACTTATGGAACCAAAACTTTCTCCTTGCCCAAGGCGATTGTACATCATGATTGTAAAGTTGTGGGTGAAATCGCTAAAGTAGAAGCGGGAGGCAAGACCGTTCACACAGCAGACGGAATGACTCTATCCGACTTGGATGCTATTGCCTTTTGTACTGGTTATAAAAACTATGTGTCTTTTCTACCAGACGAGCTTAAGAAAACCGATCCCCGCAGTCTTTACAAACATATGTTTCATCCCAAGTATGGTGACAAGATAGTTTGGATTGGTTGGGCAAGACCTAGCTTTGGCAGTCAATTTCCCATTATGGAGATGCAGGCTCGTTATTTTGCCCTGATCTGCAAAGGGGAACGAACTCTTCCTAAACCAGCAGAAATGGAGAGAATTGCCTGTCTAGATCGAGCTACCAACTTAGAACAGTTTGAGCATAATGCTCATCGGGTACGAAGCTTGGTGGACTATCATCGCTACATAGATGATATGGCTGGTTTAATTGGCTGTGAACCTCCATTGTGGAAATACTTTTTCTTGCATCCCCGTATCTGGCTTCGCATGGTATACGGTGCCACCCAAGCTACTCAGTTTCGACTTCAAGGACCTGGCAGTAAAGAATCGGAGGCTCAAAAGCTGATGATGAAGCTACCTGTGAGTAAACCGACTCATATTGTCAAAGCTGGTCTTAAAGGGCGTGTAATTTATGCATTCAAAAATGCGATTCCAAAAATGCGATTTACTGCTCTTAAAAGTTCCTAAAAATTGAAAATTATTTTACTGGGAATAATCGTATTAACTTCATCTGTAAACTAACTATGTTCTATCAAGAAACAGTCTCTACAAAGCCAAACAAAATTACTTATTCAGAATTACCGACGGTTTCCCTGGCTGGGATGCGACCTTTTTTGAATCAACACTTTCATTTAGCATTGAATCAACTAGCCCTTAAGCACGGTGATATGTTTCAAATGCGTGTCGGCAGTAGGAATTTTGTGGTGCTCAATGAGTACAGCATAATTAAAGAAGCCCTAGTTAAGCAACAGGATATCTTTAATAATAGGGCAGATTTCGATGTTTTCAAGCAGCCACCTCAATCTGAATTTCTTGAGCTTAAGAGTGGCGAAGCTTGGAAAAAACATCGTGATATCTTAATGCAGGTAATGCATACCTTTTTGGCGGGAAAATCAGACATACATGAAAATTGGATCGCAGAAGAAGCAGAGGGCTTGGTAAATAAGTTCTTAAACTCTGATGATCGACCTTTTAACCCTGAATTACATATTCCTCTAGCCAGCATGAATTTTATGCAAAGGCTAGTGTTTAGCAAAACAAACACTCCCGAAGACATCGATTTTGTTGAGACTGCCTATTCTATTAGAAGACTGCCTCACGGTCTTCTGACAGGAGTAATCATGAGCGTTATTCCTAAATTATGGCTGCCAATGTATGCGTTCCTCAACTTAAAAACAATCAGGGCTTTTCTGAAGGGACTAGGTGCTGTAGAAAACTATATTGAAAAAAATATCGAGCAGCATCGAGAATCTTTTGAGCCAGAACTTTTGCGAGATATCACAGATGGATTGTTAGAAGCTAGCGATGAACTAACTGAATCAGAGAAAAAGCGACTTAACTTAAACGAAAATGATATTGTCAAAGGCTCTTTGATTCAATTCCTAGCGGCGGGTACACAGCTACCGAATTTTATACTCAGATGGGCGCTGCTTTATATGATTGCCTATCCAGAAATTCAGACTGAAATCCAGAGAGAGCTAGATGAGGTAGTTGGCAGAGAACAAAAAATATCTTTTAAAGATCGCAGCAGATTGCCATTTATGGAAGCTTGCATCAATGAAATTTTGCGCCACTCTTCTACTACTACCATACCTGCCGTAAACTACGCTACTACTACCGACACTACATTAGGGGATCACTTTATTTCTCAAAACACTCCTTTAATTATCAATTACTACAGCCTGACTCGAGATGAGCGTAGTTGGAAAGATCCAGAAGAATTTAACCCATATCGGTTTTTAGATGAAAACGGCAAACTGAGAAAAGATCTCCTCGATCGGTTCTATCCGTTTGGCATCGGACCGCGTAGATGCCTGGGAGAGTATCTAGGACGTTTCCAAGTCTTTGCATTCTTGGCGAATCTGCTGTGTAAATGCAAATTTGAACAAGTACCTGGAGAGAAATTAAGTTTTGAAGCTGAATTTCCAGGGCCATTCGTATTTCCCAAGGAATACAGAGTCATAGTTAAACCTCGCTTTTAAGCTTTGGGGTTTCAATTGCGAGTAATGGCTAGATATCAAAAGGAGTTACGGGAATAAAATTCATTAAAAGTTTCACTTATCCACAATACAGAGGAATATTACCGTGAAAAGCGATTTACAAATACCTACTACTTATGCAGAAGCATCTGAATTAGGTGATTTTCAGAAGATTTTGTTGAGAACTAATGGTTCGATTACACGCCTTTTAGAAACTTACTTATCTGAGCCAATTCGATTGGTTAAGCTATCAGAATATTTAGGACAGATGAAGGCTAGATTACCTAATATCAAATCAGATACAGAAGGAAAAGTTCTCGCCAGAGAAGTTTTGCTTCAAGGAAAAAATAGCTGCCGTAATTTTATCTATGCCAATTCACGGATTTTTGTTGACAACCTGGAGCAGCAATTTAGCGATAAATTATTGAACAGCAAGACGCCAATCGGCAAGCTCTGGTCGGAGCAAAAAGTTGAAACCTACAAAGAAATCATCGATTCTGGCAAAGAGCCCGCTAACGAATTGTCGGATTATTTTTCTATTAACCCCGAAGAAAATTTGTTTTTTCGCACCTATTGTGTGTTCTCTCAAAAAAAACTGACCATGATGATTACAGAAAAGTTTCCTGAAAGCTATTTTTGCCAAAAATTATTTTAACGTAAGATTGAGCTTTTTCAAGTTAATTATCTCATGTTTGCATTAGCTCATTTTACCTAAAAGTAGACATCCTCGGACTTTGAGTAGTTATGGTAGCTCCCAGGTATCCGAAGTTATTTATGTCGAACTAATATAATCACGGTCGAGCGATCTACGCCACAAAGACATTTGATTGACCAAATTTTCCGCCATCGATGTGTTTTCAAGCCTTGTTGCTTGAGCTACCAAATGTAACACAGTGTCCCTTTGGTTTCTTTAAGTTAGCGATTCTTGACTGATAGACTAGGAAACCGTGGTTGCCAATCATCTTTGAGTCCACATCTAAAATATTTCATCTTCCAATTTAGCAACGTTTAGTTGATGGTGATTTTCAACAGCCCTTGCTAATCAAAAACTTCAACCAACGTGAGAATGACTATGCTCCAGAAAAAACAAGCTCGGCGAATAACCAAAAGCAAAATAAACAGCCAGAGCCAATTAACTTACATTTTTCACCTTGTCGCCAAGACTTTGTTTGCTCAACACTTTATTCGTGTTAGCGTTTTAGTCGCTCTAACGGTATGGACTGTATGGCTAATTACAACGGGTCCTAGTCGAGCATTTTCTAATTTGATTGCTAACTGGGAGGCTGCCGTAACTATGGTTTTTGGCTCTATAGTGGCTGGTGGCACAAGCATGGGAGGGGGAGCAGTAGCCTTTCCAGTTTTTACCAAGGTGCTTCACGTTTCTCCACATGATGCGAAGGTGTTTTCTTTAGCCATTCAAAGTGTCGGTATGAGCGCGGCTTCAGTTACCATCGTGGCAATGGGTACTAAGGTCGAATGGCAGTTCATCCGTTGGGCAAGTCTTGGAGGTGTTTTCGGTATCATCTTAGGTTCGGTCTTTTTAGCACCTGTTTTGCCTTCGGATGTAATCAAAATTTCTTTTACGACGATGGTTAGTAGCTTTGCTGTCGTTTTGTTCGCTTTAAATCAAACAAAAAGAAGACCAAAATTAGCTATCTCATTTTGGGGAAATCGAGAACGAATTGTATCCCTAGTAGCAGGACTTTGGGGAGGAATCGTCAGCGGTATGGTAGGCAGCGGTATGGACATTTTTGGTTTTTCTATCTTAGTGCTTTTGTTTGGCATGTGCGAAAAGATTAGCACTTCGACCTCGGTCATTTTGATGGCTATTAATGCTGTAGCTGGATTTGTTCTCAATAAATATGTCATAGGTGACTTTGTCGAGCCAATAATTGGTTATTGGCTAGCAGCAGTACCTGTGGTTGTAGTCGGTGCGCCTATAGGTGCGATACTGTGCAGTTTATTGAAGCGAAAAACCATTGTCAGGATACTGATTGGACTTGCCTTGACTGAACTAATCAGTTCCTTCCTCCTTATTCCTCTTAACGCTACTTTAATCTACTCTTCTGTGTTTATATTTGTCCTATTTTCCTCAATTTATTACTGGATGTATCAAACAAAAATGTTTATCCAAAAAGGGTAAATGCAACTTCAACTATTGGCTATTGCCAATTAACTAATTCTCAAACAATATCTAAAACAACGGAGATTTAAACTAATGATCGTAATTATGAAACAAGGCACTCCTGCCTCTGAAATTGAAAGAGTCAATCAAGAACTACAAAGCCAGAGCATTACACCAGAAAAAATAGTCGGCAAACATAATACCGTAATTGGATTGATTGGCGATACGGAAGCTCTTAATTCCCGACAAATCCAACAGCTAAGCCCTTTTATTGAACAGGTTTTGTCGATAGATAAGCCCTTTAAACGAGCTAGTCGAGAATTCCGTCATGGAGAACCCAGTGAGGTATTTGTCTCAACGCCCAATGAATTTGTCGCTTTTGGTGAGAACTGCCCCGTAGTTTTTGTGGCTGGACCTTGTTCGGTAGAAAACGAATCAATGATTATCGAAACCGCACAGCGAGCAAAAGCTGCTGGTGCTAAGTTCTTACGCGGCGGAGCTTACAAACCCCGTACTTCACCTTACTCTTTTCAAGGACATGGGGAGAGTGCCTTAAAACTTTTGGCAGCAGCTCGTGAGGCTACGGGTTTGGGTATTGTGACTGAACTTATGGATTCAGACGATCTTGAAAAAGTGGCTGAGGTTGCAGACATCATCCAGATCGGTGCGCGTAATATGCAAAATTTCTCCCTACTGAAAAAAGTAGGAGCACAAGACAAGCCTGTTCTACTTAAGCGAGGTATGTCTGCCACAATTAAAGATTGGCTCATGTCTGCCGAGTATATTCTGGCAGCAGGCAACCCTAACGTGATTCTGTGTGAACGGGGAATTCGTACTTTTGACCGACAATATACCAGAAATATCCTTGATATTTCAGCTATTCCCGTCTTGCGATCGCTGACTCACTTACCAATTATGATCGATCCCAGTCATGGTACGGGTAAAGCTGAGTTCGTTCCCGTGATGGCAAAGGCGGCGATCGCTGCTGGTGCAGATTCTTTAATGATAGAAGTTCATCCCAATCCTGCTAAAGCTCTCTCAGACGGTCCTCAGTCTCTAACGCCAAACCAATATCAAATGTTGATGCAGGAAATAGAGATCATTAGCCAGGCTATCGATCGCCCGTCTTCCAAATTTGGTTTATCTACCAGCACTGTTAACTCTAACCAACACACAGTTGCCAGCACTGTGTCACGTTAAAGTCCGTAAATTAAACCTGCGGTTAGAGGGTAATTAAGTTTAAAAATTGAAAAACTCTTCCCTCTAACCCGTCAATTCAGAATTATCAATCCGTTTGTCATTCAATCTTTATCTATAAAACTACCAATGAGTAATACATACAACCTCAAACAAGAATTAAACACTTCTACAACCATAGGTGATTTGCCAACTGATTCCAATTCAGTCTCTCAAACCAATGTCGCGATCAAAGTCGAACAGTTAGAAGGAAGACAGCGACGAGTCTTGGCAAAAATTCTGATTCCCTCTTCATTAGACCAAGTTTGGCAAGTTCTCACAGACTATGAAGCTTGTGCCGAGTTCCTGCCCAATTTAATTGAAAGCAGACGGTTACAACTTTCAACTGAAGATGTCCAAATAGAACAGGTACGAACCAAAAATTTTATGGGCATGAGCTTTTCTGCTCGTTCGCTATTTAATGTAGAAGAAAAGTTTCCCCACGAAATTCATTACCAACAAATTGAGGGAGATATGAAAGCCTTGTCTGGCTACTGGCGATTAGAACCGCAGAATTTAGCTGATGGGAAAGCTGCAATCGAGCTAATTTATGACTTTACTATTTGTCCTAAGCGCATTTTCCCCATGGCGTTAGTCGAACATATTTTGAGTCATGATGTACCAGCCAATATGCTAGCGATTCGTCAACGAGTTGAAGATCTCTATCTTCGTAGTTAGTTTAGGAGTAGCAACAATTATGTTTACATCTACCTCATCTTCAGTATCTGCAATACTTGTCAGCTATGATTTCTCACCCATAAACCAAATCGTTGACAACGAACACAATCTGTTTATTGGCGAGATTTTCAAAGTAAACTCAGTGATTAAGAGCATTCTTCGTAATTGCGCTTTTTCCCCCAGGGCAGCAGTAAGACCTCTACTCCATGCCAAAAATATAGCAGATCGCCGTAAATGCGAGGGAGAGATCCTTTCAGAACCGATACCAGATGATGGTGATGTTTACATCATGAAAAACATTATCTACAACTGGAACAGCGATCGCACCTTGAGTATTCTCAAAAACTGCCATCAGGCGATGGCAGGGCGAGGTAAACTTTTGCTTCTAGAAACGGCAATTCCCTCTTCTACAGCCGACGATCGGCGATCGACTTCTAGGGAGTGGCTCGATTTGACCTTATTTTTAATGACTGGTGGTCGCGATCGCCGTGAAGCTAAATATCGGCAACTTCTAGCTAAAGCTGGCTTTAAGCTCACGAAAGTTATTTATACCCATTCTCCGATTAGTGCGATTGAGGCGGTAAAAGTTGGGGATTGATTGATGATTTCTAGAAAGTTAAGTCTCTCCATCTTTAGTTAGTCACATTTGCTAGAAGCTCAATAGTTAGCCAAGACACTAGTAACGATTAAATTTTTAATACTTTATACTCATGTACATCACAACAGCCAATCTTCATCTTCAAACCCTCAATACCAATGTCTACACTCGTTCTTTTACTAGCCTAAATCTTCAAGACATTCCCTTGGTTGGTGGAAAAAATGCTTCTTTGGGAGAACTAATACAGACTCTCGAAAAAGAAGGTATTCAAGTTCCCCATGGTTTTGCGATTACGGTAGATGCCTATCGAGATTACCTCAAATCAGATAACCTGACTAAAAAAATTCGTTTCTATCTCACAGGTCTAGAACAAGAAAATATTAGCCTAGAACAAGCAGGAAACTGTATTCGCCAGCTCTTTTACCAATCTCCTATCCCAGAGGCCGTTCAAGCTCAAATTACTGATGCTTACGAGGAATTGTGCCGTTTTCACAATACCGATCGAGTAGACGTTGCAGTCAGAAGTAGTGCTACAGCAGAAGATTTACCCGATGCCAGCTTTGCTGGTCAACAGGAATCTTATCTCAATGTTCGTGGAACTGCCGAAATTTTAGAAGCTTGTCGTAAGTGCTATGCTTCTTTGTTTACAGATCGTGCTATTAGCTACCGAAATACTAAAGGCTTTGACCATTTAGAAGTAGCTTTATCGATCGGGATTCAGAAGATGGTTAGATCGGACTTAGCTAGTGCGGGGGTGATGTTTTCCATCGATCCAGAAACTGGATTCGATAACATTATTTTGATTACAGGTGCATGGGGATTGGGGGAAAATGTGGTTCAGGGATCTGTCAACCCAGACGAATTTCGGATCTTCAAACCTTTGTTGGATCGATCGTCACTGCAACCTATTATTGAGAAAACTGCTGGTTCTAAGGAAAAAAAGCTGATTTATGCTAATAGGCTCAATCGACAAACTCGTCAGGTGAAAACCTCTTCTGGCGAACGCCAATCTTTTATTCTTGAAGATGCGGAAATTTTGCAGTTAGCTCGCTGGGCAAATCGCATTGAATCTCATTATGCTCGACCAATGGATATTGAGTGGGCAAAAGATGGTGTTACAGGGGAGTTATTTATTGTTCAGGCTAGACCAGAAACCGTTCAGTCTCGCCAAGGAGAAGGTGTTCTTAACACTTACCAGCTTAAGCAGTCAGATAAACCTATAATATCGGGATTGAGTGTAGGGGCAGCGATCGCTACAGGCAAAGTCTGTTTAATAGAAAGTGCAGCGCAGATCGATCGATTTGAAGATGGGGCGATCTTAGTAACTAAAATGACCGATCCTGATTGGGTTCCTGTAATGGAACGGGCATCAGGTATTATCACTGATTCTGGAGGTCGCACTTGTCATGCTGCTATTATCAGTCGCGAATTAGGAGTTCCTGCGGTTGTGGGGACTGGTCGAGCCACAAAATTATTACAGCCAAATCAACAAATTACTCTTTCTACTGCCGAAGGCGATCGAGGACATATCTATAATGGCATTTTAGACTACGAGCAATTAGAGGTCAGCTTAGAGGGAATCCCCGAAACCAAGACTCAAATCATGATGAATATTGCCAGTCCCGCAGCAGCTTTTAAATGGTGGAAGTTACCAGTTAACGGTATTGGGTTGGCGCGGATGGAATTTATCATCAATAACGTAATTAAAATTCATCCCCTGGCTTTAGTTCATTTCGAGCGGCTCGAGGATAAAGAAGCCAAGCAGCAAATTCAGCAAATAACGCCAGGATATAGAGATAAGAAGGCATATTTTGTCGATAGGTTAGCTCAAGGGATTGCCAAAATTGCTGCCTCTCAATATCCCGAACCAGTAATTGTGAGGATGAGCGATTTTAAAACCAATGAATATGCCGATCTAATTGGGGGACGACAATTCGAGCCAATCGAAGCTAACCCCATGTTAGGATTTCGTGGAGCTTCTCGTTATTATAGTCCTCGCTACCGAGAAGGATTTAATTTAGAGTGCCAAGCAATTAAACGAGTACGAGAAGTAATTGGCTTGGATAATGTAATTATCATGATTCCCTTCTGTCGTCGGCTACTAGAAGCCGATCAAGTGTTACGAGTTTTAGCGGAAAATGGACTTCGGCGTGGAGAAAATGGCTTACAAGTTTATGTCATGTGCGAAGTTCCCTCAAATGTGGAATTAGCCGCCGAATTTTCCCAAAGGTTTGATGGTTTTTCGATTGGTACTAATGACTTGACTCAGCTGGTGTTAGGTATAGATAGAGATTCTGAAAATTTGGCAGAATTATTTGACGAGCGGGATTTAGCAGTTAAGCGAATGATTAGTCGCCTGATTAAAACGGCTCATGAGCAAGATCGCAAGGTAGGAATTTGTGGTCAAGCTCCTTCGGATCATCCTGATTTTGCTACTTTCTTGGTGGAAGCAGGAATTGACTCAATTTCCTTAAATCCTGATAGTGCAGTCGCGGTCAAGCAGCAAGTAGCACAGACGGAAGCAAAGTTGAACTCAAGCCTTTAGAGCCAAATCCCGCTTGTCAAAAAATTAGTAAGTAATATGAGCTTAATTAACAAAATCGAAGTTTGTCCTCTGGCAGCAAATACAAAAGGAAGAGTAAAATTTTACTCCTCTCAAACAAGTCACGAGACAATGCTGGTAAAAATCAGACCGAAAACGATTGATAATCTATTTGTACATAGCTTTCAGAGCGATCAGCTTTTAGTAGTGCAAGGCAGTTTTGTACTAGTAGTTTTACAGAATCGACATTATCACTATCTTGGTCTGAACGAACAGCAGCCTACAGTAGTAAAAATCCCTCCTGGCATTCCACATGGTGCCATCAATTTTAGTTCCCAACCCTGTGTCATGGTCAATGCCGTACTACGGCATGGTCCTGCTCACGAGCGGGATTACCGTCCTTTAAAACCACCCTTTGCTTATGATTTAACGGCTGCGAAAAAAGCTTTTGAATCAATACAAACTTTTTCAGCTAATCCTTCAGTTGCTTAAGAAATTAATTGAGTCGGATAAACAAATAAAAGTGAATAACTCTCAGTCTTTAAAAATCTGTGTTTTTCACGGACCCAATCTCAATTTATTAGGTCAAAGAGAGCCAGATATATATGGAACTTTGACTTTAGATGAAATAAACAAGTTATTAGAGTCGGAAGGAAAAGCTTTGGATGTCGAAGTTATTTCTTTTCAATCTAACTCCGAAGGAGCTTTAATCAACTTTATTCACCAAAGTAGCAACCTCTGCAAAGGTATCATTCTCAATGCTGGAGCGTATACACATACGAGCATCGCCATAAGAGACGCGATCTCTGCCATTAAGCTTCCCGTGGTTGAAGTCCATCTTACTAACATTTACAAGCGTGAAGCATATCGCTCTGACTCCTTCATTTCTGCTGTAGCTATTGGGCAAATTAGCGGTTTCAAACACAATAGTTATCTTTTAGCACTTCATGCTTTAGTCGATCATCTCAGACAACCCAAAATTCTCAAACACTCTAATTGATTATCAATTAGAGTGCAAACTTAGCAACAGATAAAGCGAGGCTAACCCCATGCAAATAGTACACGTCAATTTACCCCATCAACCTTATAAGGTGATTTTTTCGGAAAATGGTATAGATACAATCGGAGAATTATTAGTTACTGATTTTATTCAGTTTCGCGATTTAAAACGAAAGGTTTTAATTGTATCTAATCCAGAAATATTTCAATATTATGGTCAACGAGTTGTTGAATCATTAGAAAAATCTGGATTTCAGGTATCTAGTCTTCTCATAGATGCAGGAGAACAATTTAAAACCTTTTCTTCCATTCAGAAAATTTACAATGCAGCTTTAGAACACCGCCTTGAACGTTCTTCAACTATTATTGCTCTTGGTGGTGGCGTAGTTGGAGATTTAGCTGGATTTGCAGCATCTACTTGGTTGAGAGGCATAAGTTTGGTGCAGATTCCCACTAGTCTCCTGAGTATGGTAGATTCTGCCATAGGTGGAAAAACTGGCGTAAATCATCCTCAAGGCAAAAACCTCATCGGCACTTTTTACCAGCCCAACTTGGTAATTGTCGATCGCAACGTATTATCGACACTACCATCCAGGGAATTTCGCTCTGGATTAGCCGAAGTTATTAAATACGGCGTAATTTGGGATGCTGATTTATTCAAGGAACTTGAAACTGCTGAGAGCCTACAACAGAAGACGATTCAACCGCAATTATTAAAACTTATTCTCACTCTTTCTTGTCAAGCTAAGGCAGACATTGTTGTTCGCGATGAAAAAGAATCTGATTTTGGTTTGCGAATTCTTCTAAATTACGGACATACAGTTGGTCATGCTATTGAAAGCATAACTAATTATCGTCAATATACTCACGGTGAAGCAGTGGCATTAGGAATGATAGCTGCTGGAGAAATCGCGGTTGCCTCTGGTTGGTGGAATAGAACGGCAGCCCAAAGGCAACTGGCTCTTATTGAAAAAGTTGGTCTACCAACTTCAATACCCAAGACTCTGGAAATCGAAAGAATTTTGGAGACAATAGCCTTAGATAAAAAGGTCAAAAATGGCAAAGTTAGATTTATCCTGCCCACTGGTATCGGTAAAGCTGAAATAACAGAGCAAGTAAATATAGAGCTTATTACCCAGTGTTTACTTAAAATGCAATCCTCTAACTCTACGTCTTCCAATAATTCTAATTTTGCTTTTGTATAGTTTTTGTTAAAATTCGCCAAGACCAAGGCATTATTAAACAAGTAAAAGATATTAGTAGCGATGTAAGCTAAACAAAGTTTTTCGTCAGTCAATTGCATTGTCTATAAAGCTTAGATAATGCTATTATTTTGCCGTTTTTAAATTTTTCTTTCATAAAGTATTCTAGGCTTAATAAAAATGATTATGTATCTTTTTTTAAAGTTAGCCCTCTTATGTCACTTTCCGAGATTTAAAAATAGCAAAAACAAAATCTATCCATCAGGAAAAGAAAAATAAAATTGATTCATGACAGCAATGAGTTGATGAAAACCAAGTAGCAAAGAACGATTGGGAAAAACATCTAACCAGGGCATAATCATCCAGAATACAATTGTTGGTTGAATAATTAGACGTAAATTGTTTAAGGTCGTTTTCCATCCCCCTTCGTTTGACCATTGTTGATGAAGATTAAAATTAGGAATGAATTTTTCACTTGGAATTTTGGAAGTAGATAAAGTCTGAGATTGATTTAAGTCACAGAAGACTTTGGAATGGGAACTGACCATCCAGTAAGCTGAAAAAATTATTTCCCACCACTTATTAATTTCCTGAAAACTAGTAAATCGATAATCAGTCCATCCTAATTCTTGTTTGCATTGCCGAAATCCATATTCTACCCATGTTCTCATTCCGTATAGATTACCTAAAGTTTGTTTCATTTTGTTCCGACTTAACTGAATATTAGTCATTACAAAAGAAGTGGAATTCTCTGGCATAGTTTCAGGGTCGGTAGTTATTTCCCAATAAGTTCTATGATTTCTTCGACCATCAATTATTTCTCTGATATACCTTATTTCAGATGTCTTGGTGCGCGTTCCCTTGCGCCTTACGTCGGCGCGGGGTCGCACCGCTTTTTGGTTGCTAAAAGTTCTCTTAAATTTACACCATTTGTTAGCTCTGACCTTTTGTTCTTGAGACAGCCAGACTCCATGATTGCTTCTAATTGCCACAACCCAAGGTAGTTGATATTTCTCCAATGTTCTAATAAATGAACTAGCTTCGCCATATAAACTATCGGCTAATACTAATCCAATTTTAAATCCGAATTCTATTAGCTCAGTCACGATAGAAGATGCTAACTCAATCTTTGTTTTGTAAGTATCTGACTCTTTTAATGTTCCTTTAGGTTTGAAGATTTTAAACAATAGAGGAAAAGTTATATTCTCATAAACACCATAAGCATTTACCGATACTATACCGTTGTCTATTTTGCCTACGCTTCCCAAATACTGCCTAGCTACATAATCGGTTTTCTTTCCTTTTTTTCTATCTCCTGTTTCGTCAATTACCAACGTGATTTTTCGTTCTTTTAAAGTATTTTTAGTTAAAGTTAATAAAGTTAATCTTCTAGTTCTTAATTCTGTTATTGACCAAGGTGAATTAGCTACGAAATGATGTAATGATTGAGATGAAGATACTCCTACTACTTTGACGAGCGACCCCGCGTCTTTTCAAGACGCTAGGGAACGCGCGAGTTGGCTATCTCTGGTAATGATTTTCTTTTGATTGATGAGATAATTCCTTGATGTAAATATTTGAAACATTCATAATTTCTGACATCAGAAAACAAGTCATTAGAAAACAAGTCATTATAAGAGTCGCAATAACGATCTATTATGGAAACCGTAGATGTTGGCGATCGCTTTAAATGTTTGAGGCGAGGAAATGCTCCCGTCTAGGGAGCTTATTCCACTCGCCTGTTGAGAATCTGTAATTCTACATCCATTGCCCTCTCTCTCTCTCAGCTTCTAAAAATTTTTTCTATTGTAATTCAAGTTTCGGAAAGTGACAAAAGAGGGTTATAGTGGGATAGTGGGGCTGTTTAATTAGAATGACTATAATGCGTAGCGTCCCTCAACCAACTAAACTTAAATTCGATCTCTCTGCTTCTCGGCATTTAATTTGTGTAGAAGAAGATTCAATAGATTTAGTTTATAACAGACTAAATGCACTTGAATATATTCCTGTAAATCTCCAGATTTTGTATCTGGGAAAAATAGCAATAGCCAGAAAAGATTTAGATATAGAGCAATTTGATTTAACAGAAAATTTAGAAGCTAGGTTGCAGAAAATTTTGGCACAGGCGTGTATGGGAACAAGGTTTTATGCGGTTGGTTCAGAGCAATTTGTGCAAAACCTAAAGGGTTTCGCTCGCAGTTTTGGAATGTTAGAAGAAGAAATTAATTTAGAAATAGTTAATAAAAAGGCTAGAAACATTTACTGCTCTACCTGTCACAGGATCAATCCTCAAGTTGAAACTAATCTTGTTACCTGCTCTGGTTGTGGCATAAAATTAGAAGTCTGGGAGCATTTTTCGCGTCTAAAAAATGCCTATCTCGGTGTCTGTGTTGATGCGGAATAAGCGTTTTACCAATTTCCGATTATCAAAACATACAATAACTTAACTGATGTTACGCACTAATGTATTTGTTAAGATTGGGGAAAGGGGAAAAGGGTTTATGGATCTTTTTTTCGTACCTTGTTCAAACTATTGATTTCTCATTGATTTGCGTAACATCAGTAACTTAAGACTTACGCAGTTTAACGAGTTTTGCCCCCCTAGCCCACCAAATCTGTGGGATTTAGGGGGCGAGTGCGTAAGTCCTATAACTATCTTTCAGCAGAAGTCTTTAAGAGATTCATGACATTAAAACTGAAATGTTTACAATAAACAAAAAGACTTGCTCACATTTTATAGAATTTTATTACCAAGTTTTATTGCTGATTAAATTTCTCACACACTCTAGTACGGATTTTATTACCGTGTCTTATCAACTTTCTTTTTGCAGTAACCATACTCCTTTTCGCCTCTCGATCAAGCATGGTAGACTGCACAAGCACTTAATCAATAGAAGTGGTGTTGGTTCGCCTAACAATATTTATATTTAGTATCTGTTCTGGCTCTAGCATAGATACAGTTTCTTTAGAGCAGAAGTAAACAGCATTTTCAGTGATTGCTGTAATTTCGCTTCCTTATTTTATACAGAGATTCGCGACCTAAGCACGATTTACGCTGGCGTACTTTCAAAATCGTTGTAGCGTTTAGCGAAATAAATATTTCTTCAGGCGATCGCTCAAAGATTTAAATAACCACTAAACTATTAATAGGAAGTAATGCAATGTTAGATTTAGATCGTTCTGATGAGCTTTTAGCTAAATCAGAAGAACTATCACCTGAGTCTGAAACCTCTCTAACTCAGATGGATGTCGAATCTTTATGGCATCCAATGGTGCAGCACAAAAAATACGAACGCAACCCACCCAAGCGGATGGATAGGGCTGAGGGGTGTTATGTCACCGACAGCGAAGGAAAAGAATACTTAGATGGTGTATCGGGATTGTGGTGTGTTAATGTCGGCTACGGGCGTAAAGAATTGGCAGATGCAGCACACGAACAGTTAATTGAACTGTCTTATTTTCCCTTGGTGATGAGTCATTCCCCAGCAATTAAGCTGGCAGCTAAGTTAATTGAATTACTTCAGTTTGAAGGCAAAGTTCACTTTTCTAATAGTGGTTCAGAAGCCAACGAGACAGCGTTTAAAATGGCGCGTCAATACCATTGCCAAACAGGCGGTACGAGACGCTATAAAATTATTTCTCGCTATCGGGCATATCACGGCAATACTATGGGTGCATTGAGTGCCACTGCACAAGCAGAAAGACGTGCCAAATACGATCCCCTTGTACCTGGTTTTCTTCATGTTCATCCACCCTACTGCTATCGTTGTCCCTTTGGTAAAGAATATGGTTCTTGTAATATCGAATGTGCTAGTTCGATAGAAAACACGGTGATTCACGAAGGCTTCCAAAGCGTTGCTGCAATTATTGTCGAGCCTGTAATTTCAGGTGGTGGAGTAATTGTTCCTCCCGATGAATATTTACCCATGCTGCGAGATATTTGCGATCGCCATGGCATCCTGTTAATCTTTGATGAGGTAGTCAGTGGTTTTGGTCGTCTGGGCAAGATGTTTGGACACCAACTCTGGGGAGTCAAGCCCGATATGATTACCCTAGCCAAAGGCATTACCAGCGGTTATTTACCTCTTTCAGCAACAGTCACTCAACAGCATATTTTTGAAGCTTTCTCAGATGAAAGCGATCCTACTTCCCACTTTCGCCATATTAATACCTATGGAGGTAATCCCGCCTCTACCGCCCTGTCTTTAAAAAATATCGAGATTATCGAAACAGAACAGCTAGCAGAACAAGCAGCTAAGATGGGGGCATATTTAAGAGCAGAATTATCTAACTTGGAAAATCATCCCAACGTTGGTGATATAAGAGGTAAAGGATTGTTAATCGGCATTGAATTAGTGGCGGACAAAGAAACTAAAGAACCCCTGGGAGGAGAAAAAGTAGGTGCAGTTGTCTCTGGCTGTCTAGAACTAGGCACAATAATTGGACGCAATGCTAGCACTGTCCCAGGGCTTTCTAACGTTTTGATTATTGCTCCTCCTTTGATTTTGACTAAAGCAGATGCAGACAAGATTGTTGATAGTTTAAAGCAAACTTTAGAGGTAGTAGGTAGTTAGGGGCGAACGACCGTTCGCCCTTACAGAGAAGTAATTTACAAAGAGGTTAATTATGCAAGTTGGTGTACCAAAAGAAACTAAAGATCAGGAATTTCGTGTAGGTTTGTCTCCCGCTAGCGTTCGGGTTCTAACTGATAAAGGTCATAGTGTATTTGTAGAAACTAGTGCTGGTGTTGGTTCTGGGTTTAGCGATCGCGATTATCAAGACGCTGGGGCAACGATTGTAGCTGAGGCAAAAGATGCCTGGAATCAAGAGTTAGTTATTAAGGTTAAAGAGCCTCTAGCGACGGAATATCACTTTATCCAACCAGAACAAATACTATTTACCTATTTGCATCTAGCAGCGAATAAACCCCTAACCGAACGTCTAGTTGAATCTGGGGTAACGGCGATCGCCTATGAAACGGTAGAATTGAATCGCACCTTGCCTTTACTAATGCCCATGAGCATTATTGCTGGTAGATTATCGGTACAGTTTGGCGCACGCTTTTTAGAAAGGCAACAGGGAGGCAGAGGGGTTCTATTAGGTGGTATCCCAGGCGTATCTCCAGGCAAAGTTACAATCTTAGGTGGAGGTGTTGTTGGTACAGAGGCAGCCAAAATTGCTGTGGGTATGGGTGCAAAAGTCCAGATTATTGATATCAGCGTCGAACGATTATCTTATTTGGAAACCCTGTTTGGTTCAAGAGTAGAACTGCTTTATAGTACTACCGCAGCCATTGAAGCTGCTGTGCCTGATGCAGACTTATTAATTGGTGCGGTATTGATTCCAGGCAAAAATGCACCCACTTTAGTTAATCGTGCTTTAGTAGCTCAAATGCGTCCTGGTTCAGTAATCGTTGATGTAGCTGTAGATCAAGGAGGATGTATTGAAACATTGCGCCCTACCTCTCACTCTCAGCCTGTCTATGTTGAAGAGGGAGTTGTTCATTATGGCGTACCCAATATGCCTGGGGCTGTACCCTGGACTGCAACTCAAGCTTTAAATAATAGTACCTTACCTTATGTAGTTAAGCTGGCTGATTCGGGTATCAAAGCCTTAGAAAATGATCCTGCTTTGGCGATGGGACTAAATGTTAAAAATTACCAGTTAGTGCATCCCGTAGTCAGAGAAGTATTCAAAGATTTAGTCGCCCGTACTGCTGAATTTTCTCTAGCTTAAATTGTTTTTATTATTAACAAATAAAGCGTTTCTTAAATATTAATAATAATCTAAATAAAATCTATATTTAAGCTCAAAAATAAGTTGAATAGCACAAACTAAAAATCAGCTCATTTAATAAATATCAATGAATTTATGAGGCTACTGCTTTCTAATATCTATATGTAGCGGTTCTCAGTTTACTGAAGTACATCTAACTTCTGCTTTCTGCCTTCTGCCCTCTGCCTTAAAACGATTTACTTTGTACCTGACTAATTTGAGAACCGCTATATAGCCATCCTAAATAAATTGCAAAATTTTTGTTCTCTATTCCCTATTCCCGATACCAAGATTTAACTGTTCACAAATAAAACAGGATTGCTATATCAATTTTGAATTTTTAATAAAAAAAGTATATTAAATTACAGTTTTATCAACTAAATAAATACAAACTTAAGCCAGTGCGTAAAAGATTTTGACGAACATTTACATTCTGTCAAAAAATAAAAGATAACGTGTACTTTTGCAATGTAAACATTCACAAAAACCTATCGTCTCAAGTTAATTGAAATCATGAAACAGTTATTGTTTAATTTTAAAAAGTATTTTTGGCTTCCTGTTTTACTGATAGTCTTAATGCCTCAAATTGCCTTGGCTCAAGATAAAGCAAATTCGGGAGGTATAGGAGGAACATTTGAAGCAATATTTCAGAGAGTTATTGATGTTCTAAATCTCTTTCTCTACTTCAAGATTGGTGGCGAAAACGGAATGCCACTGATTGTTCTTTGGCTGATTTGTGGGGGAATCTTCTTTACTCTACGCATGAAGTTTATTAATGTTCGAGCATTTAAACACGCCATTGAAGTAGTGCAGGGTAAGTACGACGATCCACATGATGAAGGAGATGTTTCCCATTTTCAAGCCCTGGCAGCAGCCCTTTCAGGTACAGTAGGTATTGGTAACATTGCAGGGGTGGCGATCGCGATTCGGATGGGTGGACCAGGAGCCGCCTTTTGGATGACTATGGCTGGCTTTCTGGGTATGTCGAGTAAATTTGCTGAATGTACTCTCGGTCAAAAATACCGCATCATTAAGCCTGATGGTACTGTGGGAGGAGGTCCAATGTATTACTTGTCTCGTGGCTTGTCGGCAAACGGCATGGCTCCTTTGGGTAAAGCGTTGTCAGTAATTTTTGCGGTATGTTGCGCGATCGCTACTATGGGTGCGGGCAATATGTTTCAGGCAAATCAAGCTTATTCTGCTGTGGCTAATGTCATACCTTTTTTTGAGAATTATAGCTGGCTGTTTGGGATTATTTTGGTAACTATGGTCGGGCTGGTAATTCTCGGCGGTATTGAACGCATCGGCTCAGTAGCAGGGGTTTTAGTTCCAACCATGGCAGTAATTTATACCTTAGCCTGCCTTTGGGTGATGCTGGTAAAATTTACTTCCATACCTGGGGCAATTATGACAATTATCACTACAGCCTTCAATCCTCAAGCAGTTGCAGGAGGAGCTATTGGTGCAATTGTAGTTGGATTTCAACGAGCGGTTTTTTCCAATGAAGCTGGCATTGGCTCGGCAGCGATCGCCCACTCGGCTGCTCGTACCGACGAACCAGTCAGAGAGGGAATTGTGGCCTTGTTAGAGCCGTTTATCGACACCATGTTTATTTGTAATATGACGGCAATTGTGATTGTGCTTACGGGGGTTTATGCCGATCCTGCTTCTGCCGATCTCGATGGGGCAAAACTATCGGCTACCTCGTTTGCCACAATTATTAGCTGGTTTCCCTATGTAATTGCTGTTGCTGGCTTTTTATTTGCTATTTCGACTATGATTTCTTGGAGTTATTATGGGCAGCAGTCTTGGGCATATTTGTTTGGCGATAGGACTGTCAATATCTATAAAGTGTTATTTCTCATCTGTGGGTTTATTGGCGCAGTAATTAATCTCGATCTTGTCCTCGAATTTAGTGATATTGTTTTATTGGCAATGTCTTTACCTAACCTATTAGGCTGTTTTCTGCTTTCTGGTGTAGTTGCTAAAGAGTTAAACAGCTATATGTCTCGCCTAAAATCTGGAGCAATGCTGGCGGAGATCCAAGAGATTAAAGAACCAGTTTTAAAATAAGGGGAGATAAATAATGAGTTGGCTCAAAAAGAAATCTGTTCTAGTTCCGATTGACTTTTCGGAATTATCTTATCAGGCGATCGCCCCAGCTAGAGAATATGTCGAAGCTGAATCAGCTTTAAAACTAATTCACGTTCTAACTCCTCTGCATCCTGCCGACCCAGCAGCCATGTGGAATACCCTAGACAACGAGCAAAGAAAAGAAAAGGTCAAAAGCTTTCTAGGGTCAAAGCTGGGTGAAATAGGATATAAGGAAATTCAAATTGAGGTAGCAATTGGCGACCCCAGTACACAAATTGTTGACTACGCCAAAGAGATCGAGGCGGATTTAATCGTCATGCCTTCCCACGGACGCAAGGGTATAAGTCGTTTTTTACTTGGTTCGGTAACTGAAAGGGTTGTACGACTGTCTCCTTGTCCAGTGCTGATTCTTAAATAAATAGACCTCTTGCATAAATATTTAATAAGGATTTTTAGCTACCGAAATATACGAGACAAGTTCTAACTCTTGACTTTTGCGGGTGGAAACGCAAGGGAACGCGGGGTCGGGGTCGCTCGTCTTTATACCGCCCGCTCCCGTTTAGGAAGCTTGTTCCACACCCACGTTAACTTTTAACTTTTAATACCAAATTAAATTGTATCCGCTACAGATTAATTGTAAGCGAACGACCGTTCGCCCCTACAGAAAACGATGTGTCATGTTGTAAATTTAAAATGGTATAACTTCATTCTCAACCAGTGTTTTTGATTCGTGCAAGAGGTCTAATGGAGCTATACGGAAACGATTATCTGATAGTTGCTGGTATTATCTTTCTGGCAGCTTTAACTCAAAGCATAACTGGATTTGGCTTTGCGATCGTTTCTATGTCTTTTTTACCCCAAGTCGTTGGTTTGCAAACCGCAGTGCCATTAGTCACTTTAGTCAGTATTATTGGCAATGTAGTTATTTGGTATAATTATCGCCATAGCTGTAGCCTAAAAGCAGTTAAAAAATTGGCGATCGCAGCTTTAATAGCCACTCCTGTCGGTACTTTATTACTCGACCGCATTCCTGAAGCGATCGCTCTTAAGGGATTAGGAATTTTAATTATTAGCTATGTTCTCTACGATTGGCTCGATTTATCTTTACCTAATTTAAAATCCTCTATTTGGGCTTATCTATTTGGTGGAGCGTCAGGTATTCTCAACGGAGCATATACTATTGGTGGCCCGCCTGTAATTGTCTATGCCAACTGTCGCGGTTGGACTCCTAAAGAGTTTAAAGGCAACCTGACTGCTGTATTTTTCTTTAGTTCTTTGCTAGCAGCGATCGCCTATAGCTGGCAGGGAAATATAACTATCTCTGTTGGTCGGTTTGCCGTTTATAGTCTTCCTGGTTTTGCTCTTGGCTTGTGGCTGGGGATAATTTTATCTACCAAAATAAATCCCCTGACATTTAAGCGTATTACCTTAGCTTTACTGATGGTTACAGGTTTAAGATTGCTATTTTGAGTCGTCAATATAAGTAATACTAGATCCGATTGACAAAGGTAGTTATCCACTCTCTGACCTCTAAAATTAATAACTTACCTATACGAACAGGATTTAGTCTAATATCATTTTGCTGACACTAATCTAGGATAGAGATTTTCAGGTAAATAACTTACTGATAGTTTTTTAGCAGCAGCCTTTAATTGTTGTAAACGTTGGGGATCGTTAATAACCTCTTCGATCAGCTCAACTAAATGAGGATAGCTATCAAAAAATAAGGTACAGTCATTAAACTCTGGAGATACATTATATTCCTTTGGCAATAGCCCTGGTTTAGCGGCTCTAAGCATATTGAAAATCATGCCTGATTCTTTAGTTTTGCCATAAACCTCAGTACTGTTTCTACTAATGAACTGATTATTGAGCAATAAATCAGAACTAGCGATCGCCCGATCGAACTCTTCGCCATAGACAAAAGAGTCATGATAAAAAACCTTATAGCCAGAGTTTTGCAAGTCTGCTATGGCATCTGTCATTTGGGGCTGTTCACGCTGGGTAACGTATCCTAACAAATAAAGCTCCAGGCGATCGCTTAAGGCTGCTGCATTTTCTTGTAGAACTTTAAACACCCCTAGATAATCTCTTTTGGCTTGGGTAATTACACCAGGGATACATATTCTTAAAACTTGGTTCGACTCAGAGAAGTCTTTCATTCCCTCATAAATAGCAAAAGGAAATACGGTAATTGGGGATTTACAACCATACTCTAATAAAACTTTTTTTTGCCCTTGACTATGGACTATGATTCGTAGCTGATAATTTTTAGTAAACTGAGATAGCATTTTTTTTCTCAGAGGTTTGTAAACTAAATAATCTCGAACCGCCCTAGCAATTATGCGTGAATATTCTCTGTTTTGATCCTTGTTTTTGAGGCTAGGAATTAAAGTATTAATAGCTCTATTCAAGTCATCGTTATACCATTCTTCACATTGATGTACGTGAAGCCAGATTTCTTTGGCTTGAGGCTTGAACCCAGCAAACTCAAAATAGTTGTCAAAGATGGTGCAAATATGTATCCGATCAAAGGCAGTATCTTCTATATCCTTTAGCAGATTTTTTAGAGACTGATTTTCGTTTATATTTAATACTACTAAACTAGAATTTTCTGGTAAACCATTTTCTTCTAAAGCCTTTTTAATTGATGGCAAAGTGTAAACAATGATCTCGTTTTGAGGATTGCTGGCATAGGTCTTAAGTAGACCATTAACTGCCGAATAATGGTTTGGTTCGCTAACTTCAATTATTCCAATAAGCATAAAATTACTGTTTGACTTTATCTTAACTATAAATACTTAGGCAAAAACAACTAGACATCTTAAAATACCTAATCTGTCTAAATAAAAAAATGATCTTTAATTAAAGTTTACTATTAACACCAATATCAATTTACAAAGGCTGTGTAACTCACTACCAAAAGAGTCTATTTTCTAACTGAGAACCTATAATTTTAAACCTAGCAATCATATCACTATTTTATTTTTTCTGGTTGAAACTTTTGTGCCAGTTTTTTTACTGATTATCTATCGACATATTAAAAAATTTCCTATAATATGATAAAGCCTTAATAGTAAATATACTTAATAGTAAGTACGCAAAACCTACCTAAATCTTTGGAAATTACAAAGTTTATGTAAAGGTCGGGTAGTTAATCTAAATAGATAGTTAGAAACTAAAGTTAAATATGGGTGTAGCAATTGTCACTGGGTCGGCGGGTTTAATTGGCTCTGAAGCTGTAAGATTCTTTAGCAGTCTAGGAATGGACGTTGTTGGTATTGATAACGACATGAGGAAATTCTTTTTTGGAGAAGAGGCATCAACAAAGTGGAATCGCCAAAAATTAGAAAAAGAAATTGATAATTATCAACACCGTGAAGTAGATATAAGAGATTACGAAAAGATCGAAGAAATCTTTCAGCATTTTGGTCAAAATATCGCTTTAATCATTCATACTGCTGCTCAACCCTCTCACGACTGGGCTGCTAGCGATCCCTTTTCCGACTTTACGGTTAATGCTAACGGGACGCTCAATCTTTTACAGGCAACTCGCGAATATTGTCCTGAAGCAGTATTTATCTTTACATCTACCAATAAAGTCTATGGCGACTTGCCCAATGCTCTGCCTTTAAAAGAGCTAGAAAAACGCTGGGAAATAGATTCTGCTCATAAGTATTATGGGGGAATTTCAGAGGACATGAGCATTGACCAGTGTAAACACTCTTTATTTGGAGCTTCTAAAGTCGCAGCCGATGTACTAGTTCAGGAATATGGACGCTACTTTGGCATTCGGACAGCTTCTTTTAGGGGCGGTTGTTTAACAGGGCCAAATCATTCTGGGACTGAACTACATGGCTTTCTGGCATACTTGGTAAAATGTACAGCTATTGGCAAACCTTACACAATCTATGGCTACAAAGGAAAGCAGGTCAGAGACAATATTCATTCTTCTGATTTAATCTCAGCTTTCCATGAATTTTACAAAAATCCTCGCGTTGCCGAAGTTTATAACATTGGTGGTGGACGAGAAAGTAATTGTTCAATGCTAGAGGCGATCGCCATTGCCCAAGAGCTTTCGGGCAAAAAACTTGATTATTCATATACTGAAGATAACCGTAGTGGGGATCATATATGGTATGTAAGCGACCTTTCTAAATTTAAATCTCATTATCCAGACTGGTCACTTAAATACAATATCAATCAGATTTTAGCGGAAATTTACGAAAGTGGCATTGAGAGGTGGAACTAAATGATCGATCAAGGAAAATGCTCAGTATTAGGAATTAATGTCTGTGCTGTAGACTATGAGTTTGCCGTCCACAAAATCACCTCCGCAGCTAAAAACAAACAGCCTTGCGCCGTTAGTGCCTTAGCGGTACATGGCGTAATGACTGGATTTATGGATCGTACCCACGCTAGACGTTTAAATGGCTTAGATTTAGTTTTGCCTGACGGTCAACCTGTGCGCTGGGCATTGTCCTGGCTATACAATAAGCAGCTACCAGACCGTGTTTATGGCCCTAACCTAACTCTCAAAGTAGCCGAATCTTTGACCAAAGAAGGCTTGAGCATATATCTATATGGCAGCGAAGCAGAAACCTTGGAAAAGTTTGCTCATAATCTAGCTCAACTTTATCCTGGATTAAAAATTGCGGGAATGGAAGCTTCTAAGTTCAGAAGACTCACCGAAGAAGAACGTTTAGAGTTAGTTGAACGCATCAAAGCATCTGGAGCTAGTGCCGTCTTTTTAGGTCTTGGTTGTCCCCGACAAGAAACCTGGGCTTATGAGTATCGAAACCTGTTAAGTATACCAATTTTGGCAGTTGGTGCTGCTTTTGATTTCCATGCAGGAACTTTACCTCAAGCTCCTAAATGGATGCAGGACGCGGGCTTAGAATGGTTCTTTCGTCTAATTCAAGAGCCAAAAAGACTGTGGCAGCGTTACGCAATTCTTAATCCTTTGTATCTTTGGAACGTATTTCAGCAGTATCTGGGCTTGAGAAAATTTGCTCCTAAAATGCCAAATGGCGATGAAAAACTAGAATCTTATGGCTAAGTAGTTTGGGTAAAGTTGATAGACAAATGTGTAACTAAAAACGATAATTCTGTTTATAAGGCAGATGGCGTTGCCGAATCGAACCATGAACAGTACTTTTCTGTGTGCTGATAGCTGATAGCTACGAGCAGTATCATGAGCAATTTTATGTTTCCAATCAGCAACGCCAGCAAATGTATGACTTATAAATTACTCATTGTTACAACAGTTCCCATTACAATTCGCGGTTTCCTGCTGCCATTTGTTCAACACTTTAAAAGCTTGGGTTGGCAGGTTGATGGAATGGCACAGTGGATTTCAGCAGATCCAAAATGTGTAAATGCGTGCGATCGCATTTGGGATATTCAGTGGTCAAGAAATGTCTTAGATCCTAGAAATCTTTTGGCAGGAGTTAAACGAGTTAAAAAAGTAGTTGGTATAGGAGATTATGATTTGGTTCATGTACATACTCCTATTGCTGCCTTCGTTACTCGTTATGCTCTCAAGGATTTTCCCAAAGCAAAGGTAATTTATACTGCCCATGGTTTCCATTTTTATCAAGGTGGCAGTTGGCTAAAAAATACAGCCTTCTTCAACTTAGAAAAATTAGCTGCAAGATGGACTGATTATTTAATCACAATCAACAAAGAAGATGAAACCGCAGCTAAAGAAAACAATTTTCTACCCCCAGACAGAATTTATTACACTCGGGGAATTGGCGTAGATACAAACCAATATACCTCTAGTCAAATTACAGAATCCGAT